>JBDTMS010000762.1:0-2787 GCA_039934195.1 Betaproteobacteria bacterium | reverse complement strand
CTCACCGTCGACGCGCAGAACCAGATTCCGCAGCAGCCCGTGCCGGAGCCAAGCAGTTTCCTGATGCTCGGTGCGGGTCTAGTGCCGATGCTGTGGATGGGCTGGAAGAGAAAATTGCGCAATCAGTCATAGCTGAACTGCGCAGCACGAGTAGCAACGTCGGATCAAGAAGGCCGGCCGATTACAACGTCGGCCGGCCTTCTTGCATATAACTCTTCTCGAAGCGGGTTTGGCAGGGGATGTCGCGCAGCGCAGTCGGGTAGGCACGCAAGCGCTCGTACGGGATTTCCAAACCGCAGTCGATGCAAATCCCATAAGACCCGTCTCGCAAACGCCGACGCGCCGCATCGACCTCACGAATCTGCTGTAGCGTGCGTTCGGTAAGCGTGGCGCCCAGATCGCTGAGCAGGTCCGCGACCGAGTCATCACCTGTGTCGCCGACTTGTCCTGCCATGTCTTCATAAGTGGAGTTGCCCGAGCGCTCGATCTCGGCCCGAACTTCATCCACGAGCGAGTGATGACGGGACGCGAGCGCTGTTTCGAGCTCCTCTCGCTGGTCCATGGTCAGATCGGGCATCGTTGGCTCCTATTGTTTCCGAGCTGGCACCGTTGCCGCCGCGACATGACAGGGCTCGGCTCGAGCATTCGCAGTGCTGCTGTTACATCTCAGCAGACGCCGCGGTAGCTACGATCCCATCGTCACGTATTTGTTCCCCTTTCGCTATTCGCGATTCGCGAATAGAATCGCCGACAAAAGCTTGTTTCGATCGGCCCGGCATGCCTGGCGAGCGCACGCACAGCATCTACTGCGGACACTGCCCTGATATCCGAGGTTCTGCACGAACGTTGAGCGAGGAGAATGCCGTGGCCCTCAAACCGCAGGATATCTGCATTCTGCTCAAAATCGTGGCACTCGAACGCGCGCCGTGGTCATACAGTCAGCTTGCCTATCAGCTGGGCATGTCGGCCTCCGAGGTGCATGCGGGGGTTAAGCGAGCCGCGGGGGCCTCGTTACTGCGACTCGAGGACGCCTGGGGAACGCCGGATGCTCACGCGCTCGAAGAGTTTTTGATACACGGTGCGAAATACGTTTTCGCGCCGCAACGAGGCCCGCTCGTGCGTGGGATTCCGACGTGTTACGCCGCGCCGCCGTTGAATCGGGTGGTCGAGCAGCTTGCCGAGCCGCCGCCGGTATGGCCTGACGACGCCGGCGACGTACGCGGATATGAATTCGCGCCGTTATACAAGTCCGTGCCGTTTGCGGTGCGGCGCGACGCGAAATTGTACGAGCTGCTGGCACTGGTCGATACGCTTCGCAGTCGCAATGAACATGGCTACGAGAATGCGCTCCACGAGTTGAAGCTGCGACTGGGTACAGCTTCGAGCGACGCCAATCTGATCAATCTGGCGCGGCCGGGAAATTCCGCGAAGCCCGCGGCCCGGCCCGCTTCTGCAAAAGCACGTCGAGGAAACAATGGCCAAAAAGCCTAACGGCTATACCGCAGAGGACATCGAGATCCTCGAGGATCTCTCGCCGATTCTGCATCGGCCGGGGATGTACACGGATCCGGTGAATCCGAATCACGCGTTAGTTGAGGTGATCGACAACGCCGCCGATGAAGGGCTCGCCGGCTTCGCGAAAAGCGTGGCGGTGATCCTGTACGAGGATGGGTCCGCATCGGTCGAAGACGACGGTCGCGGCATTCCGGTCGACATTCATCCGAAGAAAAATGTGCCGGCAGTGCAGGTGATCTTCACCACCTTGCATTCAGGAGGCAAATTTCGCAAGACCGACAAGGACGCCGCGTATCGCATCGCCGGCGGTCTGCACGGCGTTGGTGTGTGCGTCAGCAACGCCCTGTCGACGCGTCTCGAAGTCGACGTCAAGCGCGACGGCGCGGCTTGGCGAATCGTTTTCGGCAACAACGGCAATGTGGTGCAGCCGCTGAAGAAAACCGGAAATATCGGGGCGCGCGACAGCGGTACACGCATTCGTTTCTGGCCGGACGGGAAATATTTCGATTCGCCGAAAATCGTCGCTGCCGACCTGGCTGCGCTGATGCGCGCGAAAGCCATGCTGCTGCCGGGCGTGGCGTTCACCCTCGGTATCGAAAAGGCCGGCAAGATCGAATCGCAGACCTGGCAATTCCCGGAAGGCATTCGAGGCTATTTCCGCACCGCTATAGAATCCGCCGAGCCGGTGGCCGATACCTTTTTCGGGGAGCGCTACATCGCGGCGCAATCGGAATCCGACAGCTTCGCCGAGGGTGAGGGCGCGATGTGGGCGATTGCTTGGACCCCGGATGACGAGCTGGTCACCGAATCGTACGTCAATATGATTCCGACTCGCCACAGCGGCACGCACGTATCGGGCTTGCGCGAAGGCGTCTACAACGCGATCAAGAATTTCATCGATATGCATGCGATGGGTCAGCGCGGCTTGAAGATCGTGCCCGAAGATGTGTGGTCACGCGCCAATTACGTGCTGTCGGTGAAGATGCTCGATCCGCAATTCAAGGGTCAGGTAAAGAACGAGCTGATCTCGCGCGATGCGGTGAAACTGGTCGCGCTGATGGTGCGCGATCCGATCGAGCTGTGGCTGAATCAGCATGTCGATGAAGGGCGGCGCATCGCCGAATTGGTGATGCGCCAGGCAATGGTGCGCACACGCGCCGCGCAGAAAGTCGAACGCAGAAAAACCTCCGGCGTAGCCGTGTTGCCGGGCAAGCTGACCGATTGCGCATCCGAAGATCCGGAGCGCAACGAATTGTTCATTGTCGAGGGCGA
>JBDTMS010000761.1:0-2798 GCA_039934195.1 Betaproteobacteria bacterium | reverse complement strand
GAGGCCGAGCAGTCGCTGCGCGCACACCGACAAGACTCAATCAATTATTTCGTTCGGATGACCAGTTGAAATTCAAAAAGCGATCGCGGGTGTCGTAGCAAATGCCACCGTACATCCTGAGATATCGGTCGCGTCGCTTGGCATCGGCAAACACGGTCGCGGGATCGGCAACGTCGGCCTCATATGCCGCTACGGTGTCGGCGGTCAACGCGCTCGGCAAAATGTCCATCGCTTGAGGAATCACCTTGCCCTCGAGCCAATCAGCCGCGTGCTGTCCCATGGCGTATCCGAAAATGGGTGAGGCTAAGCTGACGGTTACCTTATAGGGACCTCCTGATTTGATCTCCGCGATAGCTTCCGGCTCGCCGTCAATGCCGCCCAGGAACTGATCGGCACGTGCCAACCCTGCGGCTCGCAGCGCCTGTAACGCTCCGAGCACTACCGTGTCGGCGCCGAGGACGACGTCGATTTTGGATTGCGCCAAGAGGATTGTATTCATCGTGACGGAGCCACCGCTTTTGTTCACCGTGGCAGGAGAAATGTCGGCGATGATGTTTACATCGGGCAATTTTGATAGCGAATCTCGGATCGCTACAAAGCGCTGTGCGAGGGGCTCGAGACTGTCGTGAGTAAGCAGAACGACGTTCGCTTTTCCGGCGAAATGCGTCGAGATATAGTTTGCCGCGCTATCGCCCAGGACCTTGCCGGTGAGATACTGAGGCGCGTTGAGGATTGATATTGCCGGTGGCGGTACGACGGACCCGACGTAAGCGCCCGTCCCAATTAATTCTTGCACTGCGGGTGCCAGGGAACGTGGTTCCACCGGCGCCACGACCATGGCTCCCACCCGCTGCTCAACCGCATTGCGGACCTCATCAAGCATCTTGGATGCATTGTCGCTCGCGTTCACGGCGCGGTAGCCGAGCCCGCGCTCATCCGCCGCCTGCTCGAGTCCTTTCGAGACGCCCTGCATGAACTGGCGCTCATTATCCTGGGCGAATACTAGCGAGCGGGCGAGTTTTGGGGGCGGCGTGCAAGCCGGCAGACCCTCTTGGAACGGCTGCAACTTGATCGGAACATCGATGCCCTGCCCTGGCGACTGCGCAATAGCGCTACAAGCGATAGCCGCGAGAAAGGTACCCGCGGCCAGGACGTCACGAACCAAAACGGGAACCCCTCCAGTGCGTGCCATCGGCTAGCCTGCATTGAAGAAGATGCGGGCCGATGTGCCGGGATGGCGGCGCTCGTATAAAATCTCTCCGTTGATCGCTGCTGCCATCGCGGTGACAATCTTGGTGCCGAGACCACTGCCTTTGATCTCGCCGCCGTTGCGGCCGACACCGTCATCTTCGACGACGAGTTCGGCTCGATCTCCGGCAACCCGCCTCAACTTCACGCGTACCTCGCCGACGCAATCGGGGTAAGCGTATTTCAGTGCGTTGGTCACCCACTCTGACACAACGATTCCGAGATTGACACTGCTGTCAGTTGGCATCCGGATCGGCTCGAGTTCGTAATGCAAGCCCACGGCACGCCCGTTGGAATGCATTGTCGTCTTCATCTGCTCCAGAATGCCGGCCAGGTACTCGTCCAGAGCAACCGATCGGGCATCATCCGATGTATAGAGGCGCTTGTGCACATCCGCGATCGCGAAGATCCGAGCGTGTGTTTCGCTTAGTGCAGCACGTAGAGCTTCGCTGGATGTCGCCTTGGACTGCAGAGCAACCATAGAGGCCGTCAAGCTGAGGCTGTTTGCGACCCTGTGGTTAATCTCCTTCACGAGAACTTCCGCCCGATCTCGTTCTCGTACGAGATCCTCCGTGCGACTCTTGACTCGCTCTTCCAATGTGGAGTTCAACGCGTCCAACTCTCCTTGAGACGCGGCGATGGTGCGTGTATTCTTGAAGCCTGCATAGGTTACCGTACCTACCACCCCCACGACTATGAACGCTCCGACCAGCGATACCCACGCGAGCATTCTTGCGTTTTCGCTTTGCTCAGTTGAGGTAGCGATTTGGCGGTCATCAGCAGCGCTGATGATCCCCGACAAAAAGACGTTCGCTTCATCCATGAGCGCCTTGGCCCGGTTTGTGCGCACCAGCGCAATTGCGTCCGCGTCTCTGCGCTCTCGCTTTAATGCGATCACTCGATCTGTGTGCTCGAATTTCCGGGACACGATCGACGACAGAAGCGTCGTTTGCCGAACTTCGCGTTCCGTTTTGATTCCTGCCTGGAGCGAAGAGATTTTCGTTAGTGCTAAGGCGCGCGCGCCGTTGTACGGCGCGAGGTAAATCTCGTTGCCCGTTAGAAGATAGCCGCGCTCGCTCGACTCGGCTGCCAGAAGCGCGTTTCGAAGCTCCACGGCTGCCGCGCGGATGTCACGCGCACCGATGGCGTCGGCGAACAAGGCTTGAGCTCGGCTGCCCAGCCAGTCGGTCATTCCAACGATCCCAAGGAGCGACAGGAAGCCGACGACCAGCAAACTGACAGTGAGCCTCACGAGCAGAGGGTTGGTGGGAGCCATCTTGGCGAGCGATGCACAATAGGGATCCCGCCACAAGCTTGTTCGTGAACGGCGAGCATCCATCCCGACAGGAGTTCCAATCGAGTGTCGGCCAGTGCGTGTGACGGAGTCCGGCGGTTTATAGGAGTTTATAGGTTTTTCGACCGGGGCCGCGCAGAAGCGGTAACCATGTAACTGTCTGATAAACCTGATGAAATTGGTTGGTGATGTAGGATTCGAACCTACGACCCGCTGATTAAGAGTCAGCGGTACGCTTGGCGTCAAGGCCGTCATC
>JBDTMS010000760.1:0-2803 GCA_039934195.1 Betaproteobacteria bacterium | reverse complement strand
GCATTCGACGGGCGTTATTTCTATCAGCTTGCCGACTCGCGCATTCAAAAGGTCGATCCCACGACGGGAGCGGTCGTCGCGACCATTCCCGCGCCCGGCAATGGCAACGATTCGGGCCTGACGTGGGCCGAGGGCACGCTCTGGGTCGGACAGTACCGTGATCGAAAAATCCACCAGGTCGACCCTGAGACGGGTGCGATCTTGCGCACGATCGAATCGAACCGCTTCGTCACGGGCGTGACGTGGGTCGAAGGCGAGCTCTGGCATGGCACGTGGGAAGGGGAGGAGAGCGAGATCCGCCGCATCGACCCTGAGAGCGGCAAGGTTCTCGCCCGGCTTACCATGCCCGAAGGCGCCGGGGTGTCAGGTCTTGAGTCCGATGGCGTCGACGTGTTTTACGCGGGCGGCGGTGCGAGCGGAACAGTGCGCGCGGTGCGGCGGCCCAAGCGCACGCTTCCCTAGTGTCCTGTCCAATTAATTCGCGGCCGAAAACCATTCATGATGTGCTACCACGGGCCTCCAGCCGCGCCTTTCCGACTGGCAGAGTTATCCCGCGAACTAGTGGGGCACGACACTAGCGGCACGCAGCGCTGCACGAGTGGCATTACGCCAACGGCTCGCCGCCGCCGCTGCCGCGCGACAATTGTGCGAGCAGCGCCACAGTCGCGGCACAATGCGCGTCGCAAGGCTTGTTCGGAGCTTCCATAGGGGCCGCCGGTGGCGCTAGATACATCCCGGCCTGCTCGATGAGTTGCGCGACCGTGGTCGGCTGCGCCGTCTGCACAACCTGCAGCATCGAATGTTCCCCCAGTTTTCGATAGCTCTCGAACTGCGACTCACTGAACCACTGGTCGGCGGTCGATTCATGCGGAAACGTGTTGAACAACTTCGCATAACTATAGATGTCGTACGGCAGCACATCTCCGCGGCCTGCGAGAGTCGGCTTGACGTACAGCAGTTTGCCGTCCGAGACCTGTTGCCCGTCGATGTCTGGGTAGCGGATCGTTGCGGTCGCGCAATAGACTCCCTTGCCGGCCTCGTTGATCGGCAGTATCTCGATGCGGTCGAACTCGATGGAAATGCCGAAATCGATTCGAATGCTGCGAATGGCTCGGCCGAGATCTTCGAGCTTGCCCTTGCCATCGCAGCCGGCATCGCATACGACGATGTTGCGGCAGCGTCTCAGCACCATCTCGTACAGGCCGAGGTTGTCGAAGTGCCCGCCGTCCGAGAGGTTCACGTATTTGAAGTTCTTGCTCGTGAAGCCGAGTAGCTCGCCCACCAGCGGCGAGAGCGCCTGCGCGGGTCCAGGCAGATCGTAAGTTGTGTCGCCGTTGTGATTCGTATTTCCGAGCCACGCACCGAGCCTTAAGTTGAATAGCGTCATCAGGAATGCGAGCACGGGTGACGAGCAATAGCCCATGTGTGGGTTAGCCGCTGCGCCTGAGATGGTTACCGCCGTCCCGAGCGTAATGCCGCCGGGCCCACCGTATCGCTTCGAGTCGCGGTAGCCTTCGACAAAGTTGCCGCAGAAGAACGGTGTGATGGAGAACGATTCTGCCTTGCGTTGCTGCCAGGCCAGCTTCCCGTTGCGCAACAGGTTCAACGTCACGTTGATCAAGGGAAGAAGACGCATCGCCTCGCCGCTGACCGGATCAGGCCGCAGATGGTGCATTCGAATGTTGTCCTTGAGGTCGAATCCCGTGAAGGGGTCGGGATCGCGCTCGTTGTTCGAGGCGCCGAGGTAGGCTCGCACCAGGCGATTGCGATACATCCCGTGTAGCGAGAAGCGATTCACGTTCACCACCAGCCCCATCACCACCGTAAGAATGAGGGCGCCCAACGGCACCCACAAAAAAACGCCGTAGTCCCAGAACGGCTTCGCCGCAGAAATGCGCGTGAACGGGTGCTTGTTTTCGAGCATCGCGAATTCGAATTTGAACAGCTTCATGTCATCCAGCAGGTCGCCGCCGATCCAGGCGGTGCCCCAAGAAACCAGCGCTACCACACACACCGCGGCGAGCGGTGCAGCGAGCTGCAGTGCAAGTTTCTGCGCAAGCGGCGGCTTCTCGTCGTCCGTAGGAGAGTGATCCCGGCTTCCGAGCAACGCGGCTGCAGCGCCCGCAATGCCGCCGGCGGCTGCGACGGCCGATACTGCCAAGTTAGGGATTTGGGCGAGCAGCGCTTGCCCGAAAATGCACACGCTGGCAGCGGCGACCCAGGTCACTGTCAGACCCAGAATCCAGGCCGAAAGACGTGCCCACCACTCGCGATCCGCATCGCTTATCACCGCATCGGATGGCTTGTCGCGTTTGAACGTGTCACTGAGGCTCGCGAACGCGACGAAGATCGTGCGCGCGAGCAGGTATACCGCGAGCAGACACGGCGTGGCGAGGATGGCATAGAGCGCGGGCCGCTCCTCGAGGTAAGGAAACCAGTGCTTCGTGACGAGATAGAGCAGTGCACTGGCGACAGCGCCAGAAATGAGAAGCGCGAGCAGCTCGAACCCAAACACTCGCATGAAGGAGTCAATTGCTTCGGTGTGCGCGGCCGGTGATTCGTATGTTCGTTTGCGCACAGCGTACAGCTCGCACGCCTCGGCGAACGACCAGCCGAGGAGTGGGATGGCGATACACCAGACGATGGAATACTCCAGAGCACCGCGTAGCCATGAAAGTTCGAGACCGTCCTCGGGTGTCCAAGGGTGGCCGAGACATAGCGCGGCGGCCGCGAGGCCTGTCGCGGCCGCGACGACTGGAGCAGCGCAAAGCCAGAACACCCGACCGGAGCTGTACTTGCGCTG
>JBDTMS010000759.1:0-2815 GCA_039934195.1 Betaproteobacteria bacterium | reverse complement strand
ACGGGAACGATCTTGCAGGTAATGGGCGGCGAGACCACGGGCGGTTGATCGGGGCCCTTGATCGGGGCGGTTAATCGGGCGCGGTTGATCGGCGCTAGCCGGATTCAGCGCGATCCAGTACTTGATTGCCGCTTCATTTGAAATCGCAGTTGCCGTGGCGGGTTGCGGTAGTTGGTTCGATTTTCGTGCTTAGACCAATAAGAAATTAAGAGACCGGCTCGATGGCGACCTTGCTGCAGCTCGAAACGACGGAAACCGAAGCGGCGATGGCCGATGCTATCGCTCGCTTCTTCGCGCGTGATCTTGCGGCAAATCCACTGGCCGATTTAGGCTCCACGATGACGGCGTTAGTCGGCGCGGGGCTCGATCGGCTGCCTGTAGCCGGCGGCGGTGCGACGCTCGAGCGCTGGCGCGCGTTAAGTCGTGTCGGCGCGCACGATTTGAGTCTGGTCAAACTGTACGAAGGACACACCGACGCGCTCGCCATCATGTGCGAGCTTCATGCGCCGCGCGTCCCGGCTTGCAGCATCTGGGGAATGTGGGCTGCCGAGCCGCCGACTGCGCGTCTGCGGCTTCGCGGCGACGGCAACGGACGCGTGCGCGTCGACGGCCGCAAGGCGTGGTGTTCCGGCGCTTCGATGGTGAGCCATGGCCTGGTGACCGCGTGGAACGAAGCGGACGAGCAATGTCTCGTCGCCGTCGACTTGGCGCAGCCGACCATCACGATCGACCCGCAGCCGTGGAAAGCCATCGGCATGGGGGCTAGCGGCAGCGTCGATGTGGTATTCGCGGACAGCGAAGCCTACCTGGTGGGCGCGCCGGGCGACTACACGAGTCGACCCGGTTTCTGGCAAGGCGGGATCGGCGTGGCCGCGTGCTGGTACGGTGCAGCTACAGCGCTCGCCGCGCCGCTTCGCGCCAGCGTCGGTCGCAGGACCGATCCCCATAGTGCTGCGCATCTCGGCGCGGTGGATGTCGCGTTGGGCGCGGCGGCCGCTGTGTTGCGAGAGGCGGCGCGGCAAATCGATCAACGTCCTGGTGATCGCGTTCAAGGACTGGCCCTGCGCGCTCGCGAGGCGGTAGCAGACAACGCGAGTCTGGTGCTTACGCATGTGACTCGCGCGCTGGGCGCCGGACCGCTGTGCCGGGACGCGCATATTGCGCAACTGGTCGCCGACCTGCCGGTGTTTATGCGACAGAGCCATGCCGAGCGCGATCTCGAGCAACTCGGACTTGCCGTAGCAACGTCCGCGGAGCGCAATTGGAAACTGTAGCGTCGCGTGAAATCGTCGGCACCGGCACGTCGGAGACCATTTGGAATGCGTCGCGCTTGCGGTCCGAGTTGCCTCGCGTGCACTCAGCGGCGCTGGTGCAAGCCGGCCAGCGCGCTGTCGTCGTCGCCCCGCATCCTGACGATGAGATTTTGGGTATTGGCGGTTTGCTTGCACTGCTCGCGGAGCAGTGGCGCGACATCGCGATCGTTGCGGTCAGCGATGGTGGCGCCAGTCATCCCGGATCGACGCGATGGCCTGCTCACGCGCTGCGTCGCCAGCGGCAATCCGAATCCGAAACAGCCCTGGCGCGCCTTGCCGTCTTCAACGCGCAAATCTTCCGCGCGCGCTTGCCGGACGGCGCGCTCTCCAGCGCAGAAGATCGGCTCGTCGAGCTGCTGGCGCAGCACCTTCGCGCCAGCGATGTGGTGTTTTCGACCTGGCGCTATGACGGTCATCCCGATCACGAAGCCGTCGGACGTGCGAGCGCGCGAGCGGCGGCAGACGCAAACGCGTTGCACGTCGAGTATCCAGTGTGGATGTGGCACTGGGCGAAGCCGGGCGACATGCGTGTCCCGTGGCACCGCGCGGCGCGCGTCGATCTCTCTACTGCAGCGATGGCCCGCAAAAGTTGGGCGATGACAGCGTTCGTCAGCCAACTCGAAGCCGATCGGTCCACCGGCTGTGCTGCAATCGTCCCGGCGGAAGTGCAACGTTATTTTCACCGTCCATTCGAGGTCGTATTCCAATGAGTCTGCCGCACGAATACTTCGACCGGCTCTATCGCAGCGAACACGATCCATGGCGCTTCCGCGCTCGCTGGTACGAACGCCGCAAGCGCGATCTCACCATGGCCGCGCTGCCGAAAGCGCACTACCCCGCGGCGTTCGAGCTCGGTTGTTCGATCGGTGAGTTGACGGTAGCGCTAGCGGAGCGCTGCGGATACCTGCTGGCGTGCGATATCAGTCCACGTGCATGCGCCATCGCCAAGGAGCGGACCGCGTCTTTCGCAAACGTAATCGTCGAAGCGCGGACCTTGCCTGCGCAATGGCCTGTACGCGCGTTCGATCTCATCGTCGTCAGCGAAGTCGCGTACTACTTCGATGACGAGGACCTCGCGCAATTGGTCGAGCGCGCTTCGGCATCGCTCGCGCCGGGTGGCAGTCTAGTGGCGTGTCACTGGCGGCATCCGGTCGCCGACTATCCGCAGTCTGCCGCAACCGTGCATGCTGCATTCGACGCGGCCCCTCATCTACATTGCCTGGTGTTGCATCTCGAAAGCGATTTCATCCTGCAGGTCTGGTCCGACGATGCGCGCTCGGTCGCGCAGATCGAAGGGCTCGCATGATCGGCGTCGTGGTGCCGGTCCACAATGAAGAACGGCTGCTCGGTGCGTGTCTGGAAGCCATCGTGTCGGCCGCGGCGCATCCTGCTCTCGATGAAGAAGCCGTGACGATTGTCGTGGCGCTGGATTCGTGCACGGATCGCTCGGCAGAGATCGCCGAGACCTATGGCGTCGTGACGCTGAAGGTCGACTCGCGTCT
>JBDTMS010000758.1:0-2816 GCA_039934195.1 Betaproteobacteria bacterium | reverse complement strand
CTCGTATGAATACATGAACTACCTCCAAGTAGTCCAAGTTTTCGTCCGCACCCCCCCTGGGTCAGTATTACTTCGGCGCTAACAGAAAGCACGCCACAGGGCGGATCTTACCTTGAAGCAGTGCGTGAGCCGTAATGCCGGATGCCTCCTCAAGCCATCATGGCGGTCTGTACACCGTTAGCGGCTAGGCATTATCTGACCTGTATCGACCGTCCGATTATGTTCCAGCCTTATAAGCTGTAGAAACGGCTGGCACAGTAATGGTTGCAAGGAGACCCTGGGCCAACGATTCGGCGGTTACGGCAGAAAAGCCCCTTGATTGCATCACGTACCATGCGATCACCGCCCCACGAATCGTGTACATCTCATAAGGCATAAAAGAAATCCCGCCCTGTCGCAATTCTCCAAACCCATCAACCGGACCGGCCTCTACAGAACGAACACCAGCAAGGCGAAGTGCCGTTGCAAGCTGGCCCTTTCGGGTAACGCCCAGGAGAATTTCTAGTTCTCGAACATTGAACAGGATTGAATTTTTTTGGTAGGACTCGGTTAATGTCGCATGGTGACTCGGAGCACTTCGCAACACGTCCTGCCAAACAAATTGTAGTAGGCACCCGTAATCGGGCAATCTCCGTGAATCCTTGGATGATGCTCGCGAACCAGACATCTTTGCTGCCCACAGCGTCATGTAAACTTCTCCGTTCGACTGTTCCACTAGGTCACTTTGGCGCCTGCTTCTACATCGTTTCGGCATAGAACCGCAGTCCTTTAGGGCGTGATTTTCAGTACGGGGCCACGCACTGGTCGGGCAGACGACTAACGTAGCCTCGTAATATGTTTTTTTCGATGCTTCAGGCGTGTGAAGTGAAGCGCAACGCAGTTCTGCCATGCCTATTGATGCACAACCCGAGGTGAACTCGGTGCCAGGATCGACCGTGATCGATCGAGGTAGCACTCGATACATTGCGATACGTCCGAGCGCCGTCGCGACAGTCTGCCCGGTGAGCCGAAAGCCTACCTCTTCCTAGGGCGGCCGTTATCGCGCATCCATCTGATCTCAACCATCATCGCTGGAACATAAATTTCGTTCACGATCAGCTTTTGGGCACTTCATTTACCAAACCACAGTAGTTCCGCTATAGCCGAATAAACGCCGATACGACGCGGCCGCGGCGCTGTTCGCAATATATGCCGTAAAATATCCAAGGGCCCGCGCCGTAAGTCCATGTGCTGTGCGAATAGCGCAGTTCGCGTGTAAAAGGTGTCGGATGGCCTGTCAAAATTCGGCAGCGTACGGAAACCAAACTTCAGAGTTCGTTTGTGAGGTTGGGCTGCGGAACACGGTTAGTCCGCCATGCACAACTAGTAATCGTCTTTGGCTAGACGATCCGCGACACTTGCCTATCACATAGTGCGAAAAGCGGACCGGCGTAGTGGCGCGCGAGTCTATGCACGACATACTGACCATGCGCAATCAACGGCGTCAGACGCGGTAACTTCTCCTGCATACGCTCGCGAGCGCGCCATTGAAAGGCGGCCTGTGCCAAGCGCCCGCCGGACCCGTGCGCACCAATCGCACTTTGCGCAGCAAACAGGTTTGTCAAGACCTGGCGTCCCAGCGCCACCGTATGTCGATCGTTAAGCACGGTTACGAGGACACCAGGCGGCACTTGCGCTCCACCAACCGCGTGCGCCAGCCAGACGCCCAAGCCCAGCACTCGCATCCCACCGGAGTTGCGCGCCTCGTGCACCAGCCGCGTCCAATCTAGGCGAGCTTCGAAGGCATGCATGAAGGCAGCCACATCGCTAATCCACTTGAGGCAACTCCACCGGTGACGGTAGGCGTGGCCGCACAACATCAGCATGGCATCCTCGGGGCATAGCTGCCGCACCGAGCGTCCTCCGACAGAAACGCTCGTCGTACGATTCCACAGCGCTTCATGATCGAGCGGGAACGAAAGCCACTTCTTAGCGAAACGCCACTGAAGGTCAACTTGGAACCCACCATCCGAACTGATGAAGTCGAGCTCGTGTCCAAACGCTAAATACGGCTGCACCCAATCGGGATGGTGAGCGCTGCGAAATCCCAGTTCTACCAGCGCGCCGTGCGCGCGGCCAATGTCGCACTCATGGATGAGCAGGTCCAAGTCCCCGAACTCGCGCAGGGATACATCCGCAAACGCCGTGACCGCCAGCATAGGCCCCTTGAACGGAACTACCGCGATTTGTCGTCGCTCGAATTCGTCAAGAATGGTAAGCAGCTGTCCTAAGAGATAGAGGTTGTGCTTGGCGCACGTACGAAACATCGTGGCCAGTGCATCCATTGCGCTATCCGGTGCCGCGGTAGTGACGCTTCGCAGGTTGAAGTAGAGCAATGATGTGACCCCGTGCCTTTGCGCCTGGGCCAACAGCCAGGACCAGTCAAGGCTCGGTTCAGTCAAACGGGCAATGTGCGCGCGCGTTTCATTGTCGACGTAGCGACGCGCGCCAAGAAGGAGCAGCTCAATTTCGCGGCTGTGCCGTGTGGCGCCGCGCTTGTGAGGTAATGTTTTGATGTCTCTGGTATGGATGACCGGAGCAAATGCCCTCAGAGGATACATCCACTTGTTCAACTGCGACATCAGACCGTCGTCGCCTCTAGCCGCGTTGGCAGAGTCATCCGCTTCACGGCCTCCTTTGCGTCTGAATAGTAAAGCCACGCGCTAGGTATACGAGATATGAGGTTGCACAGACGCCCGATTTCTTCGTCGCGTGCCTGGGCAGGATTCAACGAGTTGCGTAGCATCTCTATAACAGCCGCTCCTGGGGCGCAACCG
>JBDTMS010000757.1:0-2827 GCA_039934195.1 Betaproteobacteria bacterium | reverse complement strand
ACAGTAGCGATATTGACGGGTGCAGTTTTATTAGTCAATCGCTGCTCTATCGTTTTATTAATCAAGTGATGCTTTTTATTGCATCATTTGAGATCGACTTGTAGTTGGGCGTCATAAAGCACCTTCTTTCTTGCCCTTATTCACAAGGAGAGACTATGAATTCATCCGTGATAAAAATAGGTCAGCTCGGTATCAACTACATGGTTGATGGTGCAAGCACTTCAAGTCTGGGTATGTTTGAGTTAACGGTTCCGCCAAGTTCGAATGTCCCACCTCCCCATAGCCATTCGAACAACGAAGAATGCGTCTATGTGCTCGAAGGTACTTTGCGATATACGGTGGGCTCTGAAACTCGAGATCTCTCGGTGGGTGAAACCATGAGCACGCCAAAAGGTGTCGTTCATGCCTTCGCCAATCCTTTCGCCACCGCTGCGAAAGCGCTAATCGTAAATTCGCCGGATATCGGTGCTCAATATTTCAGGGACATTGCTGCTGTAGTCAACGCAGGCGGTCCACCCGACAAAGCTGCTCTTGTGGCTGTCATGTCCAATTACGGTTTGATTCCCGCAGTACCAAAGTGACGCCCAACCATCAGGTCGAGCTGACCGCCAAGCAGCGTGGCCGCTGCTTGATTCCCGTCATGCTGCGCATGCCGGCGGCAGCTCACCTGCGGCGTTGAGGCTGTATAAAAAGTCCGATTTAGTCGGCGAGATTTGCGATCAACCGTTGAATGCGAAGATCGTATTCGGGGGATGAGATGGGGCGCTACAAATTGGTGGATCGCAACCTTAGATTCTTGCCAGTTGTTCTTGACGCACAACTGATCGCAGGCAGCTTCGAGTACGCGCTGGATTATCTGATCGACGACGAGATCGATCTGACAAACCTTCACCAGCGCTATCGCAATGACGAGACCGGTGCGCCCGCATATGACCCGGGCGTGATGCTCAAGATTGTATTGCTCGCCTATAGCCGGGGGATGATCAGCAGTCGAGCGATCGAGCGCGCCTGTCGTGAGAACGTGCTGTTCATGGCGCTGTCGGGCGATAGCGCGCCACAGTTCACGACCATCGCGAAGTTCGTTCGCGAGCTTGCCGAAGAGGTCTCTGCAATCTTCACCCAGGTCCTACTGGTGTGTGATGCAAGAGGGCTGATCGGCCGACAGATGTTCGCCATCGATGGCGTCAAGCTTCCCTGGAACGCAAGTAAGGAAAGAAGTGGCACGCACGCTGAACTTGCGCACCAGGCCCAGCGGATGGAGCGTGCCGTATCAACCATGCTCAAAGCGCACCGAAGCGGAGATGAGTCCGGTGAATTTATCGGTGATGACACGCTTGAACACGCGCAGCGCATCGAGCGGCTAAAAGATGAAGCCAGAGGCATTCGCGAATTCTTAAGTACACACCGTGAGCGTCGTTCCGACAAAGGCAGCGTGCGCAAGAGCAATGTAACCGACAACGATAGTGCCAAGATGGCGACCTCTAAAGGCGTGATCCAAGGCTACACAGCAGTGGCTGCTGTGGATAGCCAAGCGCAGGTGATCGTCGCAGCCCATGCGCATGGCTCAGGCAGCGAGCAAAGCGTGCTGTTGCCCATGATCCACAACACCGATACGTACCGAAGCGATCACACGGTCATTACCGCCGACGCGGGCTATCACAGCGAGGCCAATCTCAGAGGGCTGTGCGAGGCGCAGATCCCAGCGCTGATTGCCGATGGTCTGATGCGCAGGCGCGATGTGCGCTTCGCATACCAGCGCAAGTACAAAGCACTGCCTGATCCGCTCTATGACAAGCAAGCGCTGCACGCAGGGCAAGCCGGGCCGATCAAGCAATTCTTGCCGAAGGACTTCACCTACGAGCCGGCCACCAACACCTGTGTGTGCCCGGCAGGCAAGCACCTGTACAGCAACGGCAATCACTGCATCACGAACGGGCGTGTACACCACAAATTTAGCGGAGCTCAACGCGACTGCGTGCCGTGCAAACTCAGAGCCCAGTGCTTACGCTATCCCGATCGCACCAAGGTCAGACAAGTAGCCATCTTCTCCAAGCAACAGGCCTCTCCACTGCCCTACACCGAGCGTATGAAACACGCGATCGATAGCGAGCGCGGCCGAGCGCTGTACGGCCGCAGGATCGCGACCGTCGAGCCGGTGTTCGCCAACTTGCGGTACAACAAGCGACTGGACCGATTTACGCTGCGCACTCAATCTAAGGTCGACACGCAGTGGAAGTTATTTTGCCTGGTGCACAACATCGAGAAGCTTACCCGTCACGGCTACGCGCGATAAACTGCCTTAGTAGTCGGTGCGGGCGCTGGTGCGATTAAGCGGACGCGGGCGCGCGGACACGTAAACCTAAAGCGGCTGAACGGGACGCACACAATTGCAATGAGAAAACTATTCTCAGAAAATCCTATCGTCACGGCTGCTGACGTACTTTTTATACAGCCTCGTTAGACATCATGCCGGGCTACAACACCAATGTCGCCGCAGAGTTTTATGCACTCTCCATGCTGCACCGCCTGGGAGCGGATGCCAATCTGACGCTAGGGAACATGAAGTCAGTGGATATCGCGGCGATCCGCGGCAAGGGGGACTCGGTCACCATCGGCGTGAAGGGTCTTGAGGGCAAGACCGGCTGGCCTGTGGACAACGTGGGCCCAGGGAAGGCAAAACATTTCCTGGTCTTCGTCTGTTTCCAAGGCAAGATTGCCGATCCAGAGGTTGCACCATTGGTGTGGGTAGTACCTTCTTTAAAATTGGCATCTCTTATGTACCACGCGCCAGGAGGAAGGAAATTGATCACCCTGTCGACGCTCTACA
>JBDTMS010000756.1:0-2837 GCA_039934195.1 Betaproteobacteria bacterium | reverse complement strand
ATAAACGGGAAGCGAGAAACCGCTTCCACTCGTTCACGCGAAAACTTTGCGACAGGACCGGAACCGCTGTATCGCCGTGGAGAGCGAGAGTGGATCCTGCCCTCCGGTTCGGCTATCGTGTGATTAGCCCTGCCACTTGCGACGTTTGAGAAATCCAATAAAACCCAATCCGGCTACCAAAAATCCGTAGGAGGCCGGCTCGGGGACCGGAGTCGTGTTGAATGAGAAGTTAACAACAATCTTCTGGCCATCGGAATATGAGAGCCCACTCCAATTGAGGCCCAGCGATAGGTTCGTGAAGCTCAAGCGCCCGTTGTCAAAGCCGGACAGAGTTGTTGCGGGGTCTACTAGAGCAGCGGCAATGTCCAGACTACCCGGCGATTGCAGCGTAAAGACGACCCCATTGAACAGGGCCGTATTCCATATTGGTTTATCCAGGACGGTATCAAATGTAATCGTAAGTTGATTGTCGCTGAAGTCTGTTAATAGCGAGGTGACACCTTCAACCTTACCAATTGTTTCGATGCCCGCTGCGACGACGAACGGGTGGGGCGCGAAGGCGGCCTCGGTGTAAGGAGTGGACAGGTCAGGGTGATAGTAAGTGGCGTCAAGGGTTTTGCTGAGCAAGCCTGCTTCGGCGTTGATACTGAACACGGCTGCAACCGAAATAGTCGCTATCAGCTTAGAAAAATAGCGCATTTGACATAGCTCCAATAAATGTTTGATCGCGGCTTCCCGGGTCGACACGCAATTGCGTGCGCTGTCGACATTTTTGGTACAAGCACTGCGCTGAACAATGATTGTCGTGCTTTTGTGGCAGAGAAGTGGTCCCGGAAATTAGGACTGGAGGATAAGTGAAATTCCTGCTCTGATGGGCGATGGAACTTGCCCGATAAAGGAGCAGTGATGAGAAGGCCAAGAAGAAATCACACAGCGGCGTCTAAAGCGAAGGTCGCTGTTGCCGCCCTGAAAGGGCGACAAGACGTTGGCGGAGTTGGCGCATAAGTTCGATATACACGCGAACCAGATCACGCAATGGAAGGCGCAATTGCTTGAGGGGGCAATGGGGGTGTTCTAACACCGGCGGACAAACGCGAGGGCAGTGGCGGGCCGAGCGTCAAGGACATGCAAGCAAAGATCGGCCAGCTACTTTTCAGCATTTTTTTACCGCAGAAGCGGAATGGTCGGCAGTCAATGATGTGCTATCAATTGATGGCCCGCTCGGCGCCGCCCGTGCT
This sequence comes from Betaproteobacteria bacterium, assembly GCA_039934195.1. Classification (GTDB taxonomy): domain Bacteria; phylum Pseudomonadota; class Gammaproteobacteria; order Burkholderiales; family SHXO01; genus SHXO01. The sequence goes on along the minus strand of JBDTMS010000756.1, from coordinate 1,599 downwards.
GGGCCACGAACGTGGTTGAGATTATCGCGGGCGATGAATAATCAGAGGCTAGGATTCGGTCACATCGTAGACGTTGCGGTTGCCGCATTGCTTTACTGTTCTGTACCAGCTTGCATGCACAAGTACAGGACATCCCGGACCACCATCGAATGCCGGAGTCTTTGGCCTGCTGTCACGAAGGCGGCGCTTTCCCGACGGTATGCACGCCCGGCTGGACTGCTCAGCTGCGCGATGGGCATCCATTCCCGCGACATTTAAAGCGCAACCAAATGCGTCAACTTGGCCAGCCCGGAAGTGAAGCCGAGTTTTCACGGACACGCCGACTACACTGCACCCGGTACGGGTATCGATGCTGAGCGTGAGCTCAATGTGTCGAATAAATATTTCGCCGCCTCTAAGCCGATTTGCGCCGCGTTTTAGTTCTCAATTTGCCTTGAGATGTCGTCAAATACGCTCGGGCAGATGCGATTGGCCCGCGCCTTCACGTCCAAATCTAGGGCGACATGTTGCGCATCGGATTGATCCAGTAGTTCGTCCAAACGCGGAATCCAACGCCGGTTGAGTTCTAATTGAACTTTTTGCAGCACATCTGCTTCGCGGCCGCGCAACGTCGCCTTGCTGAAGCGCGCGATAAGCTCCCGACGTAACTGAACCGCCGACTCTTGCGCTGCGACGTTAAACAATCTGACATGCGCCAATTCATGCTCCAGAACCTCCTGCTGGGCACATTGACGACCGTTCAGTTCGGATGCTAGATAAATGCGGAATGGATCGTAGCGCAGCCGGATCTCGATGTCGGGTTTGCCGCAAGCCAATCCCGTAAGCGGATCTACGATGCCGTTCAACGAAATAGAAAAGTGACGCCGCATTAGTGCTTCCGTAAGACCGATATTTCGATTTCTAGGCGAACCATTCGAGGGATGGGGCATTTCGGCCGCGCGCTTATTTTTGACTAGCGTAGGAACGGTGTTTTCAACGACGACGCTGATATGCGCGTCTCTGGACTGAGCTGCGCAGTCGTGCTCAAAATCTCGAGAATAAACGAACGTCACAGATGCCAAGCCGCTAACTAGAAGAAGTGCCTTGATGATCGGATAATGCGGCCGCGGGTTACGGTACGGGGGATGCTGCTTGGTTTCGCACGGTTTCAAGTTTGGCTCGTGCGTTTAAAGACTCCAGAGCGCAATACTCATGCCGCATATCGATCACCAGCCACAATCGCAACGGCATTGTGACGCTCGGCGCCGCGGGATCTGGTTCCATACGGTTTCGCGTTTAGTTATGCATGGGCAAAGCCTCCTTTCTATCGGGCCACCACATATCCGCAATCGTGGAACATACAGCTTGCGCGCTTGTTCACAATCTGCGAGAGTGGCCCCACAATGCAAACAGCATTACTTAGTTTCGTAGGTCTCGCCGCCGATCTCCGTTTAGTTGCCTCCTGGCAACGACCGCCTTGCCCAAGTTCGGACCGAAACGTTATTGAAGGTCTAGATCTTCATAAGGGAAGGTAACGTGGCGCCGTGTTACGGCGACGCATCACTCGTCCGATGCTCGGATTCAAGACCTTTCGCTGCGCACGCATTCTGATCGCCGGCA
>JBDTMS010000755.1:0-2842 GCA_039934195.1 Betaproteobacteria bacterium | reverse complement strand
ACCAGTCGGACGCCGGCAAACACGACCCGCGCGCCAAGAGCTGGATGGAGAAGGTCAAGGAGTTCTTCCAGGTATGACGGCGCGGCTATCCGGCCTGGAGGCTTTCGCCTGACGGTCACGGCGCAATTGCGTGTTTCACGCTCGCTTCGCCGCCAAGTATTCGCGCTAGCTTCGCGGTCAGGTTTTCGCGCTAGCTTCGCCACCAGGTATTCGCGCTAGCTTCGCCACCAGGTACTCGCGCTAGCTTCGCCGCCAGGTCGTCCCGGCGGCGGAATCTTCCAAAATCACGCCTTGCGCTAGCAGCTCATCACGAATCCGATCGGACTCCGCGAAATTCTTCGCTTTGCGCGCAGCGGTCCGCTGCCCGATGCGCTCGGCAATCTCCAAGGGAGCAATGCCGCCGTCAAGCGTCCCGCCGGCATCCGTCTGTACTTCTGCACGCCTTGAGATTTCTTGCAGAAAGCTATTCGGTTCGCGTTCCAGTAGACCAAGCACCGCCGCCAACGATTTCAACAAGTCGGCATCGTCGCTTGCGTGCGATCGATTCACCTGCGTCGCCAGATCGAACAGAACCGCGCACGCGTCGGACGTGTTGAAGTCGTCATCCATCGCGGCTTTAAAACGCGCAGCGTAAGCGTTGCTCCAGTCGATCGGTTTTACCGTCCGGCCGGTATCGCGCAACGCCGTGTAGAGGCGTGTCAGCCCAGCGCGCGCATCTTCTAGATGTACGTCCGAATAGTTCAGCGGGCTGCGATAGTGGGCGCGCAGGATGAAAAAGCGCAGCACCTCAGGATCGAACTTGGCGAGCACCTCGCGCACGGTAAAAAAATTGCCCAGCGACTTCGACATCTTTTCGTTGTCGACCCGCACGAACCCGTTGTGCAGCCAGTAGTTCACAAACTTGTGTTCGTGCGCGCCTTCCGATTGCGCGATCTCGTTTTCGTGATGCGGGAAAATCAAGTCCTGGCCGCCGCCGTGAATATCGAAATGCTCGCCGAGCAATTGTTCGCTCATCGCGGAACATTCGATGTGCCAGCCCGGACGCCCTGCGCCCCACGGTGATTCCCACGACGGCTCGCCTGGTTTGGCGGATTTCCACAGCACGAAGTCGAGCGGCTCGCGTTTTGCGGCATCGATCTCGACTCGTTCGCCGGCACGCAGATCGTCGAGCGACTTGCCGGAGAGCTTTCCGTAGTCGGGAAACCTGTGCACCGAATAGTAGACGTCGCCATTGTCGGCGCGATAGGCCAAGCCGCGCTGTTTCAACGCTCCGATGAGGCGGACCATCTCGAGGACGAATTGCGTTGCGCGTGGCTCGGCGTCGGGGGGGATTACGCCGAGTGTGGCGGCATCCTCATTCATGAAACGAATGAACCGTTCGGTCAGCGACGAGATAGACTCCTGGTTTTCCGCCGCACGCTTGATAATCTTGTCGTCGATATCGGTAATGTTGCGCACGTACTGTACCGCGAAGCCCGATTCTGACAGCCAGCGCCGGATGACATCGAACACCACCATCACGCGCGCGTGGCCGACGTGACAATAGTCGTATACCGTCATCCCGCAGACGTACAGATTGACGCGGCCGGGTTCGATGGGAACGAACTCTTGCTTCTGCCGTGCGAGCGAGTTGTAAACCTTGAGCATGGTCGTTAGAAGATCGTCTGAGCGGACATGGGCGCTAGTTACGGTATTGTGTTGCGCCCTCGCGACGGTGCAGCTTCATGGACAGAATGGACGCGCCGCAAGCGCATTCGATCGAGGCAGAGCGCTTTGCCGGCGACGATCGGGCGCGAAAAACTTCGACCGTAAATCTCTCCGAATTTTGCAAGCAGGATTTGTTGATAAAATCTGCTAGGATACAAACACCTAGGAACGGATTATGAAAAAAAGTATAGCACAATGACTTCATATCGCATGCTGGTTGTAAGCGCGCTGCTGTTCATCTGGAGCGGCGCAATGTGTGGCGCGGCGCAGGTGCCGGACAATTTCGGCGACGCCAACCGGCTCTACAAAGAGGGCAAACGCGCCGATGCATTAGATCGGTTGAATGCGGCGCTTGTCCAGCACCCGAAAGATGCCCGCGCCCGCTTTCTCAAGGGCGTGATCCTGGCCGAACAAAATAAGACGCAAGACGCAATCACGGTCTTCAACGACTTGACCGAGGACTATCCCGAGCTTCCTGAGCCCTACAACAATCTTGCCGTGTTGTACGCAGGCCAGGGCGATTACGACAAAGCGCGTAAAGCGCTCGAGATGGCGATCCGCACCCACCCGAGCTACGCCGTCGCGCACGAAAATCTCGGCGATATCTATGCGACGTTGGCGAGTCAGGCGTATGACAAAGCGCTACAGCTCGACAGCACGAATGCCACGGCGAGAAAGAAGCTCGCGCTGATCAAAGAATTGGTGCCGGCGAAGACCGCGTCATCGCTCGCACGGGTCGAACCCGACAAAACAGCGCCGAGCAAATCGGGGACTGAAGCGGTCGTCACGCCGAAGTCGGCGACGAAACCCGTGACGGGGGAGAAACCGCCCGTCGACAAAGCAGTTACGCCGCCGGCCACACCGTCCGCGGCGGCACCGGCCACCGGATCGAGTGCACAGAACGATGCGATCCTGCGCATGCTGCAGGATTGGGCGGCCGCGTGGTCAAGCGGGGATGTCAAAACATACCTAAGTTTCTACGCACCGGATTTTCGCCCAAACGGCAAGGAATCGCGCAGTCACTGGGAAGCAGGCCGGCGTGAACGATTGACAAATACCAAAAAAATACAGGTGTCTACCTCTTCACCTAAGATCAAATTTACCGATAACAACCATGCGAGCGTGACATTTCGTC
>JBDTMS010000754.1:0-2846 GCA_039934195.1 Betaproteobacteria bacterium | reverse complement strand
GCGCCAAGTCCTGGTAGATTCGCTGCGCCGACAGGCCCTGGTCCAGCTTGGCCACAATCAGCTCGCGGTACGGTTCGCAATCGCTCCGCCGCCCCCGACCAGAAGGTCGGGCCAAGAATTCTGCCACGCTCGGAGGCAGAGAATCCGCCACTGATCCGGTGGGCGCATTGGCCCCTTTTGAAACCGGCGGTGGAGGCCATAAAGCGCCCACCGGGTCCGGGGCGTTCACGCCGCCGGCCAAAGCGGCGGAAGCGGTGTCTCGCTTCGCCAATTGCACGTAACGGGACACCGCTTTGCGGTCCACTTGCAGATCGATGGCGATCTGCCGCTGGGACCGGCCTTGCGCATGCAAGCGTAGTATCGAATCTACCGTCGCCATTTTGAGACGATTCGCCATATCTGGACTCCATCAGTACGAAAGGTACTGAGGGGCCTACGTCGAATCTCGCTCCGTTCAAAATGGCTCCTTTTCAAGCGCCCATGACTGGTCCCTTTTCAGCGCCCGCTGACAGCAGCGATCGAGGCTCTTGGCTCGGCAAAGACTTTCGCGGCGTGCGTGAGCGTCACGCGACCGGGCGGGACCATCTCCAACACCGGTTACCACGGCGACGGCGACAGCGTGCCGATCCCGCGCGAAGCCTGGGGTGTCGGCATGGGCGACAAAACGATCCGCACGGCACTGTGCCCCGGCGGCTCGGAGCGGATGGGCCGATTGATGCGTCTGATCGAAACGGGGCGTGTCGATCCACTCGCGCTGACCACGCACCGCTTTTCGTTCAAAGACATCGAGAAGGCGTTCAGGATGATGCAGACCAAGGAAGACGGAATGATCAAACCGCTGATCTCATTTGCGTAGTGACTCGCATTGAAATGGAGATGACGATGAAAACGATTCAAGTATTCGACAAGCCGATGTGCTGTTCGACAGGTGTCTGTGGACCGAAGGTCGATCCCGTGTTGCCGCGATTCGCGGCCGATCTGGCGTGGTTGAAATCGCAGGGACATCAGATCGAGCGATTCAACTTGGCCCAGCAGCCGGCGGCGTTCGTTCAGAACTCCGAGGTTCAACGACTCTTGGCCACACAAGGAACCGACTGTCTACCGCTGATCTTGGTCGATGGTCGCATGCTGAGTCGGCGCGAATATCCATCGCGCGACACGCTTTCCAAGTGGGTTGGCTCAGAGCCCAGTGCTTTTTACTAGCAAGAGACTTTACCGCGGCTCTGAATGAGAACGCGGGCGGTGGAGACGTGATTGCGTTTGGTTTTATGCATTTTTGGCGGTGTTTTTTTCGGTCCTCGCTGATGTTTGCGATAACGCGACAAATCGACACCCGCGGCGATCTGCTCGAGCCGGCGCGCCAATTGGGCGGGCGTCAGGGAGCCGAAGGCCTTCGCCCAGTCGCTGTCGTTGAGCACCAAGTCCAAGCCGCGATACGTATGCGCGATTTCGTCGCACAGGTAGTAGATCGAAATCTCGTCGGCGGCTTCCGCCTGTTGCGTGGCGCGAAACGCGGACAAGATCACGCTCAGCAAATTGAACGACACCAGCGCCATGCAGAACGCGAACAGCGCCGCGCGCGGATAGCCCAGCGTTTCGATCTCGCCTTCCAGATTCGCGGCGATTTCCTGAAAGGCCGTTTCGATCGTCCAGCGTTTGCGATACAGCTCGGCCACGCGCAGCGCGGTGACGCTCCGGGGCAAGTTCGTCACGATGTGAAGTTCGTGTTCCCCGTCGCGCGTGGGCTGAATCAGTTCGACCGTGATGCGACGAAACGTGGCGGCCGGCGCGCCATCGGCGTCGAGCAGTTGCAGCGCTTGCTCGAACACCACGCCGGTCTCCGAGTGTCCGATTTTCCGTCGCTTGCCGACGAGCTGGCAAGGCAGCGAAGCATGCTGGCGAATGATGAATCGCGCGCGGCGGCGCTGGATGCCCAGCAGAAAATCCCGCGTGCAGAAATTGCGGTCGGCCATCCACGCATCGTCGCGTTCCACCGTTTCCAGCACCGCCGGCAGCAGGGTTCGCTCCTGCGCGTGGCCGTCTTCGCAGGGAAAAACGTCGATCGCCAACTTCGTCTGCGGATCGAGCACCACCAGGCAGTGGGCCGGCAGCGGCGCGGCGTTGAGCGTGCGCAGTTCTTTCAAGCGGCGCTCCGTGCGGCGGAAATGGTTGCCGTCGACGACCTTCACGTAATAGCCCGGCAACAATTCCTTGCGGCCGTGCCTCAGCTTGCCCGTAATGGTGCCCAACTGCATCGCGCTGTCGCGCACGATCGCTTGCGAGACGCACGGCTCGGTCCGCTGCAACTTGTCGTAGATCGCCTTCGCCGTGACGCCGATGTCCTTCTTTCGCTCTTGATACGCGGCATGCACCGACGGTTGGATCTTCAACGCCACCAATGCCATCATGTCGGCCACTGCGGAAAACAACAGCGTCTTGTTCTCTTGGGTTTGCGCCGTTTTTTCGAACAGCCGATCCAAGCGTTCCGCCGCAAAGACGTTTTCGAGCATCGCCCGCAGCATCACGCTGACCGGAGCCCGTTGTTCCATCCGTTCCAAAATCTCACGAACCACCATGGCGTCGCCTCCTGTGCAAGAAATTGCTGCAGACCACGCTAACCGAATCATCGCGATTTGCCTAATTTCCGCTAGCATCATCAAATACTGCTAGTAAAAAGCACTGCTACTTGGGCCTATCCGCTTACACGATGGGTCTGCGGCGGTTGCAGGGAGTTGTGGCGGGGCGCGTGGGGGACGAGGGCATCGCCGTGCTGATGCGGTACACGCTGCGCCTGCTGACCGCTCAGCAGTTCCAGCGGGCCACGGCGCTGATCTGCGCTTGCGAGT
>JBDTMS010000753.1:0-2846 GCA_039934195.1 Betaproteobacteria bacterium | reverse complement strand
TTTCTGCGCGATTCGGCGTTGGAAGTCGTCCGCTCCGGCGAGAGCACATTGCAGGAGATCAACCGTGTCACGCTGGTGGGGTAATTCCGAGGGGCTGCGCATCGAGTTGCGCCCGTTCGAAATCGTGCTGACGCAGCGCCCGGGTTTTTCGCGCACTCGCAAGGCGACATCGGAATGCATCGCTGTTACCGGCGGCGGCGACGACTCGCAAAATGAGCCTTGGCGCGCATGTCTGAATGCAACGATCGCCGCGCTGCATTCCAAGCCTCGCGCCGGTGTCCAGGTCGACGTCGTGCTGTCGAGTCACTTCGTGCGCTACGCGCTGGTGCCGTGGAGTGAAAACATCGTGCGCGACAGCGAACGCCTCGCATTCGCACGATTGATATTGCGCAACGTCTACGGCGCCAATGCGGATGCGTGGGAGGTGTGTCTGGATGAACAACCGGCTGGCCAGTCGTCCTTCGCCTGCGCTGTCGATCGCGCGCTGCTCGCGGGACTCTCTGCTGCCGTCTCCGCAGCCGGAGCGCGACTCGGTGAAGTCACGCCGGTGCTGGCCGATTGCATCAACCGCCATCGTCGCCTGCTCAAGGATCGCCAGTTTTGTCTGGCGCACGCAGAGCCTGGGCGCGTGACGCTCGCCTTTCGTTCCCACCTTGGTTGGCAATCCGTTCGCGGCAGGCGATTCGACGGGTCATTGACCGACACCCTCCCAAGCGTACTCAAACAGGAGGCCACCGCTGGTTCTGCGCAGGTTGGCGGCGTGTTATATCTGTGCGCGCCGCAACTGACGACCGTAGCAGCGCCGGCCATTCCGGGCTGGCGAATCGTTATGCTGGCTGACGTTGAGGGCACGCAAAGTTTGCCTCCCGCACGCGAGCTCGCCTCACAGCAAATCTAGCCCATGATCAGACATGAACCTGCTTAGCTTAAAGCCCGTCACCTGTGGCTAGAACCGCCGCCATGTTCGGAACTTCTCTGCGTCCGCTGCAACTCGACTTCGCGCAGCCTGCGGGACGCGCCTTTCGCATTGCGCCGTACGTGCTCGTGCTGGGTGCGCTGGCGGCTTTGGCGGCGATTTTCTATCAGCGCGATATCTCCCAGCGCCTGTTAATTCGCGAAGCGCGAATCACCGAGTTGCGGAGCATGGCGAGCCGCAGCGCGCCCGCGATCGCGGCGCGAGAGAGCGATACGCCGGAAGTGCGCGCGCAGGTGCAGAAAGCCAACGCCGTTCTACAGCAGATGAATGTTCCGTGGGGCGAGCTGTTTGCGTCGGTCGAATCGGCGGAGGGTGCCGACGTTGCGTTGCTGGCGGTGCAGCCTGACCCGCGCAGCCGTTCGGTTACGCTGTCCGGCGTGGCGCGCAGCCTGCCGGCGGTGCTGGGGTACATGCAGCGGCTCGAGCGGACCAAGCATTTACACGATGTCGTCCTGGCGAGTCATGAGGTGAAAGCGAAAGAACCGGGGCAACCGGTGGCATTCGCAGTATCCGCGCTGTGGGTCGATCCCCGGTGAACGCGATGGAGTCGCGATGAATCGTTGGGCCTGGCTCGTCAAACGCGCCCTGATCCGCCTGCGCTGGTACGGCTTGGGCGGTCTCGCGCTCCTTGTGTTTACCGTGGGATTGACGGTGTTCAGCGTGGGGTCGACGCAGCGGCAGCTAAAAGCGCTCGACAGCGAAGCCGCGGGCTTGAAAGCGCGGCTTGGGAAACGCGAAACCAACACGGTCGCCGTCACCGGACGCAGTCAGCTCTCGAACTTTTATGCGTTTTTCCCGCTGGCGGAGAATGTACCGGAGTTGCTCGGCCGGATTTATCGATCGGCGCAGGAGCACCAGTTATTGCTGGAGAAAGGCGAATACAAACTGAGCCGCGAGGCGGAATTTCGGCTAGCGCGCTATCAGATCACTTTGCCGATGCGCGGTCAGTATGCCGACGTACGCGGGTTCGTCAACGATGTACTCGAGTCGGTGCCGTCGGCTGCGCTGGAAGAGTTAACGCTCAAGCGCGAGTCGATCGATGCGCAGGAACTCGAAGCGCGCGTGCGTTTCATTGTATTTCTGGGAGCACCGTAGGTGACCATCAATCCGAAACTGCGGGTAGGTTTGCTGATCGGAGCGCTCGTGTTGACGGTCGCCGCGGTGCGTTGGGCAACGGGATTGTCTGATGGCAATGACGCGGCGCCCGGCACCGGTGCGAACCTGAGATCGCGTGAACCACGCTCAGTACAGTCATCGCAGAGCCAGAACGCGGCAGGGCTCGACCTGCAACGACTACAACGGGGGCGCGACCTGGATCCCGACGCGGATCCGTTCGGGGCGCGCAATTTTCGGCCGCCGCCTCCGAAACCGAAACCTCTGACACCGGAGCAGGTGGCGGCGCAATCGTACGTTCCGCCGCCACCACCGCCGCAAGCGCCACCATTGCCATTTTCGTATATGGGCAAACTCGCCGAGGACCAGTCGACTACGGTGTTTCTCATCTCGGGCGACCGCAATCTAGTGGTCAAGCTCGGCGACGTCATCGACAACACCTACCGGCTGGACGAGGTTACAGAGTCCAATGTGGTGTTGACCTATCTGCCCATCAACCAGCGCCAAAGCCTTCCCATCGGAGTGCAGTGATGCGTCGTACCCTTTCCATGATTTTGCTATCGGCGGCCTGCGTGCTGTTGGTCTCTTGCGCCGGCTACCGAAGCTACGAAGCAGGACGCAAGCTGATCATTCAAGGCGACGATGTCGCCGGACTAGCAAAGCTCGAGCAGGCCGTGAAGGCGAGTCCCGGCAACGTCGACTACCGGCGCGCGTATGAGCAGCAAAAAGGGCTGGTCATCAGCAAGCTCGTATCCGA
>JBDTMS010000752.1:0-2855 GCA_039934195.1 Betaproteobacteria bacterium | reverse complement strand
GCCAGATGCATCACGTTGAGCGCGTTGAGCTGCGGATACGTGGTGGCGAATGCGGCCGGGATGATCGCGAAGTATTTGGCGATGTCGTTGGCAATCGAGAATGTCGTGAGCGATCCGCGCGTGATCAGCAGTTGCTTGCCGATCTCGACGATCTCGATCAGCTTGGTCGGATTGGAATCCAGATCGACCATGTTGCCGGCCTCCTTCGCGGCCTGCGTGCCGGTGTTCATGGCAACCGCAACGTCGGCTTGCGCAAGCGCCGGCGCATCGTTGGTGCCATCGCCGGTCATCGCGACCAGGCGGCCTCCGGCCTGATATTCGCGAATCAGCTTGAGCTTTGCTTCCGGCGTCGCTTCGGCGAGGAAATCATCGACGCCTGCCTCTGCCGCGATCGCCGCAGCGGTGAGTTTATTGTCGCCGGTGATCATCACCGTTTTGATGCCCATCCGGCGCAGCTGAGCGAAGCGCTCCTTGATGCCGCCCTTCACGACATCTTTCAGCTCGACGCACCCGAGCACGCGAGAGCCATCAGCCACGACGAGCGGTGTCGAACCTTTGCGCGCGATGTCATTCACCGCGGTGTCGACTGCGGATGGGAATACCGTTCCCTGTGCCGTCACCCAGACGCGAATCGCCTCTGCGGCGCCCTTGCGAACCTGGCGTGTGCCGAGATCGACTCCGCTCATCCGCGTTTGCGCGGAGAACGGCACGAACGTCGCACCGAGCGTTGCCACGTCGCGTTCACGCAGCCCGAACTTTTTCGCGAGCACCACGATGCTGCGCCCCTCCGGCGTTTCGTCGGCGAGCGATGCGAACTGCGCGGCATCGGCGAGCGCCTGCTCAGTCACGCCGGGTGCAGGAACGAACTGACTCGCTTGCCGATTTCCCAGCGTGATCGTGCCGGTCTTGTCGAGCAGCAGTACATCGACGTCGCCGGCAGCTTCCACCGCTCGGCCTGACGTCGCGATTACATTTGCCCGCAACATCCGTCCGATGCCCGCCAGCCCGATGGCAGAGAGCAGCCCGCCGATGGTGGTTGGGATCAAGCACACCAGCAAGGCCACCAGCACCGTGATCGCGATCGGCTGGCCTGCCTTCGCTGCTTCGACGCTGTAGATCGAAAACGGCAGCAGAGTTAGCGTCGCGAGCAAGAACACCAAGGTGAGCTTCACCAGTAATATCGTCAGTGCAATCTCGTTCGGTGTTTTCTGGCGGCGCGCATTTTCTACCATCGATATCATGCGGTCGAGAAACGCCTCGCCCGGATTCACCGTCACACGCACGACAAGCCAATCGGACAACACGCGCGTCCCACCGGTCACCGAGCTGAAATCGCCGCCCGACTCACGAATGACCGGTGCAGATTCGCCCGTGATCGCGCTCTCGTCCACTGAAGCGACGCCTTCGATCACTTCCCCGTCCGCGGCGATCACCTCGCCCGCCTCGACTAAATACAAATCGCCCATGCGCAGGTCAGTCGACGGCACCCAGCGGAACTCGGCATCGCGGCGTGCGACAGCAAGCTTCTTCGCGCCGACCTCGCGTTTCGCTGCTTTAAGGGCAGCCGCCTGCGCTTTGCTCTTGCCCTCCGCGACGGCTTCGGCGAAGTTGGCGAACAGCACGGTAAACCACAACCAGAGTGTGATCGCCAGGATGAAACGTGGAGGCGCCTCACCGTTTCCTTGCAATGCCTGAAAGAACAGAAACGTGGTCAAGATGCTGCCGACGTAGACCACGAACATCACCGGGTTGCGCCATTGCGCTTGTGGCATCAGTTTCGAGAAGGTGTCGAACAACGCCTGACGGAAAATGGTGGGCGTTACCAGCTTTCGCGGCAACGCCGGACCCGCCGTGACAGGTAGATCGCTGACTTGCGTATTCATAAATGTTGTCCCGTTGGCCGATGAACTAACGAATGCCATACAGCGCCAGATGCTCGACGATCGGGCCGAGGGCTATTGCCGGGATGAAGGTGAGCGCGCCGATGATGATGACGGTACCCACCAGCATGGCGGCGAACAGCGGGGTGTGCGTAGGCAGCGTGCCCAGGCCCGCCGGGACCTTCTTCTTCGCCACCAACGCTCCGGCAATTGCCAGTACCGGTACGATCAGCCAATAGCGCGAGAACAACATGACGATCGCCAGCGCAGTGTTGTAGAACGGCGTATTTGCGGACAAGCCGGCGAATGCGCTGCCGTTGTTGTTGCTGGCAGAAGAAAACGCATAGAGGATTTCGGAGAAGCCATGCGCGCCCGGGTTGGCGACACCGGCCTTGCCCGCATCCATCGCGACTGCGATTGCGGTACCGGCAAGCGCCATCACCAGCGGGATCAGCACGGCGATGGCGGCCATCTTCATTTCGAACGACTCGATCTTCTTACCCAGATATTCCGGCGTGCGCCCGATCATCAGCCCGGCCACGAATACCGCCACGATCGCGAACATCAGCATCCCATACAAACCTGAGCCGACACCGCCGAAGATCACTTCGCCGAGTTGCATCAGCCACATCGGTACCAGGCCGCCGAGCGGGGTGAACGAGTCGTGCATCGCATTTACCGAGCCGTTCGAAGCAGCGGTTGTCGCCGTTGCCCACAGCGCGGAATTCGCGATATCGAAGCGCGTCTCTTTACCTTCCATATTGGCGCCCGACTGCAGTGCGCTCGGCGTATCGTCCACACCGAGCTTTTGCAGCATCGGATTGCCCGCTTGCTCTGCACCCGCACACAGCGCGAGCAGGACGACGAACACTGAAGTCATGGCGGCCAGAATCACCCATCCCTGCCGGGTGTCGCCGACCATTTTGCCGAACGTGTAGCACAGCGCCGCAGGGATCAGCAGAATCGCCAGCAGCT
>JBDTMS010000751.1:0-2858 GCA_039934195.1 Betaproteobacteria bacterium | reverse complement strand
CCGAGCTGCGCGTGCCGATCATCGTGACGGTCATCGGCGAAGGCGGCTCCGGGGGTGCGCTTGCGATCGCAGTGGGCGATGTCATGCTGATGCTGCAGTATTCGACCTATTCGGTGATCTCGCCAGAAGGTTGCGCATCGATTCTGTACAAGAGCGCCGAGAAGGCGCCGGAGGCAGCAGAGAGTCTCGGCATCACGGCGACCCGGTTGAAGACGCTCGGCCTGATCGATAAAATCATCGGCGAGCCACTGGGCGGAGCGCATCGCGATCCGCAAGCGATGATGCAGACGGTGCGCAAAGCCCTGCAGGACGCGTTGAAGCAAGTGCAGGAAAAGCCGCTCGAGAACTTGCTGAAAGTGCGTTTCAATAAATTGATGGACTACGGCAAGTACAAAGAGCTCAGCGTGCGCTAGCGAGATGTTCGTACTGCGGCGCTGCCGGCCGCCGGCGTCTGTCGTACGATCCCCCTGCATGGGGGATTTTTGTTTGGGAGCTGTTCATTTGGCGGATTTGGATTTCACATGCCGGCGGCTCGTCGAGCGACCAGCGCAGTAAGCGAAATTCAGCGCGCGGTGGAAGACCTGCTGCGCGAGACCGGCGTGGTCGCCACTTCGCTCGTCGTCGGCTTGAGCGGCGGGCTCGATTCGGTCGTGCTGCTGCACTGTCTGACGAGTCTCGCGAAACGGCTGCAGTTGCAAGTGTTCGCGCTGCACGTGCACCACGGTTTGAGTGCCAACGCCGATGCGTGGGGAAGGTTTTGCGACGCGCTGTGCCGCGATCTGAGCGTGCCGTTCAAGCAGGTTTCGGTGCAGGTGCCGCGCGCATCGGGCCAGGGCATCGAAGCCGCGGCGCGCGCGGCTCGTTACGCGGCGTTCGAGCAGATCAACGCACGCGCGGTCGCGCTTGCACATCATCAGGACGATCAAGCCGAAACGCTGCTGCTGCAACTATTGCGGGGTGCCGGCGTGCGCGGGTTGAGTGCGATGCCGGCAGCACGCGTGCTGGACTCGCAAACCGGCCTGCAACTCATCCGTCCCTTGCTGCGCGTTCGCCGCTCGACGATCACAGCGTATGCGCAGACGCAGGGCCTATCGTGGGTCGAGGACGAGAGCAACGCCGATCGCAATTTCGATCGCAACTTTGTGCGAGCCGAGATCTTGCCTCGGATGATTCGGCGCTATCCGGCAACGGTGGCAACACTCGCACGGGCTGCACGCAATATGGCCGATGCGGCGGAGCTGCTCGATGCACTGGCGATACAGGATTACGCCGCAACGGCTTACCGCGAAGACAGCGTCGATGTCGAGGCGCTGCGGAAAATGAGCTCGGCGCGCGCGCGCAATGTCCTGCGCTGGTTCATCCAGCAACGCGGCTACCCGGCGCCGCAACGCGATCAGCTCGACGAGGCTCTGCGCCAGACGCTGCACAGCGGCGCCGACGCGCGTCAAGCGGTGACCTTCGGCGACGCGGTGTTGCGTCGCCATCGCGGTCGTCTCTATCTCGAAGCTGCGAATACGGATCTAGCGCGAGACTGGTCGCAACCCTGGCGCGGCGAGGACGAGTTGCTGCTGCCACGCGGGTTCGGCGCTGTGCGTTTTCAACCGGTGCCGGGCAGCGGGCTGTCCGTGCAGCTACTGCTCCGGGATGGCAGCGTCCTTCGTGCGCGCAGCGGCGGCGAGCGGATTCGGCTATCGCCGAAGCGGCCATCGCGCACGCTCAAAAACCTTCTGCAGGAGGCGGGCTTGCCGGCGTGGCAACGCGAGCGGCTGCCACTATTGTTTGCCGGATCGGCATTGGTATGGATTCCCGATATCGGGATCGATTATCGTTACGCGGCGCAAGACGGCGAAGCCGGCGTGCTGCCGGAATGGCTGCGCTACGAGTAGAATCGCCGACCATTCGCCGGGCTGTGCTGAACAGCGCGATGTCACGTCCAAACTATATCCGCTTGCGTTCCGGAGGCTAGATGTTCGTATTTCGTATGCTGGCAGCCGCGGCGTTGGTCGCCGCTGCAATGTCGGCTGCCGCACAGCAGCCGATCGTCATCCGCTTCAGCCATGTCGTCGCCGTCGATACGCCGAAAGGCAGCGCGGCGATCAAGTTCAAGCAACTTGCCGAAGAGCGCAGCAAAGGGCGCGTCAAAGTCGAGGTCTATCCGAACAGCCAGCTCTATAAGGACGGCGAAGAACTGGAATCGCTGCAGCGGGGCGCCGTGCAGATGCTGGCGCCGTCCGTGTCCAAATTTGGGCCGATCGGTGCGCGCGAATTCGAAGTGTTCGATCTGCCGTATTTGTTTCCGAATGCCGAGGCGGTCAACCGCGTGACCGACGGCGAGATCGGCCGGAAGCTATTCGCCAAGCTCGAGCCGAAAGGTATCAAAGGGCTTGCATACTGGGACAGCGGCTTTAAACAGATGAGCGCTAATCGTCCGGTGCGCAAGCTGCAGGACTTTCAGGGGCTGAAAGTGCGCGTGCAGTCGTCCAAGGTTATTGCAGCGACCTTCCGCCAAGTCGGTGCGCTGCCGCAGGTGATGTCGTTCAGCGAGGTTTACTCGGCGCTACAGCAAGGTGTCGTCGACGGCACCGAGAACACCGTCTCGAATTTCTACACGCAGAAAATGCACGAGGTGCAAAAGCATCTCACCTTGTCCGACCACGGCTATATCCTTTACGCCGTCATCGTCAACAAGAAGTTTTGGGACGGCCTGCCGGCCGATGTTCGCTCGATGCTCGAGCAGGCAATGCAGGAAGCGACGATCTACGAACGCGGAATCGCGCTGAAGGACAACGAGGGCGCACTGGCGTCGGTGAAAGCTGCGGGCACCACCGAGATCTATACGCTGCCGGCGCAGGACCGCC
>JBDTMS010000750.1:0-2868 GCA_039934195.1 Betaproteobacteria bacterium | reverse complement strand
GTGATCCGGTGTAGCGCGTGATCCGGTGTAGCGCGTGATCCGGTGTAGCGCGTGGTCGAGCGGGCGGTGTAGCGAAACGTCTCGTCTCGCACGCGTGTTTCTCGACGCTAGGGCAATCGGTTCGACTGTGCTACCGGCATGGCTGACTTGATTCGCGCGCGCCGCTACCGAGCATCAACATTCATTACTCAATTTTTCGTCGTCCGCGTTCATCATGCTCTGGGCTTGTTTATATTTTCCTGATTTCTCTCTACAGCTGATGCTGCGGGGGACGCCTGCGCAGAGCCAGTCTCCGTCTGATCCAGCGCCGCTCGGTCCAGCGGTGATCACCAGCGGCGGCAATCGTCCGCATATCGTTTCTTGTAATCCAGCGGCACGCCGCCATGGCATCGCGCCGGGGATGACGGTATCCGCAGCGATTGCGTTGGCGCCTGAGCTGATCGAGCGCGTTCGCGATACCGCCGCAGAACAGCGAGCGCTGGAAGGCGCTGCCGCTTGGGCCGGTCAATTTACTTCGACCGTAAGTCTGTTGCGGCCCGATGCGCTGCTGTTGGAAATCCAAGGCAGCCAGCGGTTGTTCGGTGGTTTGCAGACGCTTTTGCTGCGTCTGGCCGAAGAGGTCAATGAGATCGGCTACACGGCAGCACTTGCCCTTGCGCCGACGCCGACCGCAGCGCGCCTGCTGGCTCGCAGCGGCATGGGTTCGACGATCACCGACAGCGCCGCGTTGGAAAAAGCGCTGTATGGCATTCCGCTGTCCATGTTGCAGCAGTCTGCAGAAACGGTGCGCATGCTCGACATCATGGGCGTGCACACGCTGGGAGAATGTCTGCAGCTCCCACGCGACGGCGTAGCGCGCCGCTTCGGTCAAGCACTGATCGATGAAATGGACCGCGCGCTGGGCCGACTGCCCGATCCGGTTACGCCCTGGATCGCACCTTCACGCTACAAATCGAAGCTGGTGCTGCCGGCGCCGGTGCACAACACCGAGCCTTTGCTGTTTGCCGCCAATCGGCTGATTCAAGAGTTGACCGGTTTTCTGTGCATGAAGCAGGCGGGCATCACACGCCTCAAGCTCACCTTGCATCATGAAGATCGCAAACCCACGGCCGTTGTGCTGGGGCTCTCGGTACCCAGCCGCGATGCGCCGCGCATTTCTCGCCTGCTGCGAGAGCGGCTCGGCACCATCACCTTGCCTGATCGGGTCGAAGCAATCACGTTGGAAACCACTGAGGCGCGTCCGCTCGATTCGCGCAATCTCTCGCTGTTTCCGGAAGATCGCCTGCCCGACGAACAGCGCTGGCTCATCATCGAGCATCTACGCGCACGCCTGGGAGATGAATCGGTGTACAGCATCGCAACGCATGGCGATCATCGGCCCGAGCTGGCGTGGCGCTGCTGCGAACCCGGCACAGCCGTTGAAATTCCGGAGACGAACACGCGTCCGCTGTGGCTGCTCGAACCGGCGCAGCGCTTGCGCAGCGATGACGCTGGACCGGTGCTCGATCATCCGCTCACCTTGCTGGCAGGGCCGGAGCGAATCGAAAGCGGATGGTGGGACGACGCTGCCGAAGCGCGCGACTATTTCGTTGCGGCCGACGCCGACGGCAGACGGTTCTGGATCTTCCAGGAACGCGAGCCGACGCCGACCTGGTTTCTGCACGGCGTGTTTGCATAAAGCATATTGCATCTAAGCTCGGCGCCAGTCATTACGTCCAGGCTCGGCGCCGGACCCATTGCGTCTAGGCTCGGCCCCGGTCATCGCGTCCAGGCTCGGCGCCAGTCATTGCATATGGTCAGGTTCGATCAACGAATCTAACTGCCGACCATAGCTGCAGCTGCCGTCTATCGGCCGGCCGTCTGATGCAGGCAAAGAATGTTGCCTTCAGTATCTTCAAACCACGCGGTTTTATCCGACCCCAGAACGCACACGTGTTCGACGGTCTTGAGCCCAGGCAGATCGTAATCGGCAAACACCACGCCGCGCTGCTCCAGATCTTTTATTTCGCTCACTACGTCCTCTACTTCGAAGCTCAGCGCCGTATGCTGGGCTTTCGTGCCTTCCGGTTTCGTGATGAGCGCGATCGTCGCGTTCCCTGAACATGCCAGCACGAAATTGCCATCGGCGGCAAAACCGACCGCTTTTAAACCTAGCCTCTGCTCGTAGAACTGCCGCGCCCGCTGCATATCTTTCACCGGCAGTATCGTCGTTACAGGTGCGGCGTTCAGCATCTCGTTCTCCTTTGTAATTAGTTTGCGCTACAAGATGTTTTGCGAGGCCAGATGGAACTAGATAAAGCGAAGATTGAAGCGCGGATTGCGACCCGGGAAATCCGTCGACGCGGTTCGGCGAAAATCGCGCTCTCCGATTCAAACATTGCGGACGGGCACCACCATGAATCCCGCGCGCGGAAAATGCACCACGACTTCGCCGGCGCGTGGATCCTCACGCTTGATGGCGATCTGTTGCGCCGACAGCGAAACGATGGTTCCCTCCACCGGAATCTTGCCGTAATCGTCCGGGATGACCTGCACGCGATCGCCAGGCTTGCGTCCGTTCGGATCCCCACTGTCTTCTGTTATGGGCGTTTGCGGCGTGGCGTTACGTGCAATCTCCAATGCCTCGGCCGGCGTCAGCTCACGTTCGCGCGCGCCATGGCCGATTGCTTTTACGCGTTGCTCCCACGCCAGCATTTTCGGGAAGTGCTCGAATAATTTCGCTGCATCGAGCAGATTGCCGCGCACGTACCAAAGGTTCATGTAGGCGTTGACGTCACCCAGGCTCACCTGTTTTCCCAGCAGCCAATCGCGACCGTCGCCGAGCTGCGCCTCGATCCAGTCCACGTGCGCGCGCAACTGGTCGCGCAT
>JBDTMS010000749.1:0-2870 GCA_039934195.1 Betaproteobacteria bacterium | reverse complement strand
CGGCGCAGCCGAATATCTTGCAGCTGCGGCACATCCAGATTGAAATCGATATGTTCCCAGATCGGACTTGGCACATAGATTACGTGCAGTCGACCAGCCTTGTCATCCTGATCGAATGTGGGCAGTTGGCCGGCCTGCGGTCGGTCGGTTATCACTGCATCAAGGTTGCCGTTCAGCAGATTGGTGTGTAGCACATCGATATTCGGCATGAACGTGACGGTCAGGTTCGCGGCGGCTGGCGGTGCGCCGAAATAGTGCTGATTGCGCACCATGACGATGCTGGTACTATCGCGATGCGAGATCGTGTATGGTCCGTAGCTCAGCGGCGCACGCGCAAACGCCCAATCGTAGACTGCCCGCGGGGTCAGCTTCAACAATGCGCCAACCAAGCCCATCTGCCACGGAATCACGACATGTGCGCGGCGCTGCTCGATGGCACGCACCATGCGGTGCGCGGCCTGATCGGCCGACAACATGAAGGGCATGGGATAAGGGTTTTTCTGCGTCATCGGCGTGTCGACGTAGCCCGGACAGATCGTCACGACCGAGACGCCACTGCCGTACAACTCGACGCGCAAACTCTCCAGATAAGCGATCGCGCCGGCCTTGGAGGCCGAGTAGGCGCCCGAACCTGGGATACCGCGAAATCCGGCGACGCTCGCCATACCCACAAGAATGCCGTGCCGATGTTCGCGCATCTCAGCGAGAAAAGGCCGAAACGTGTTCACCAGTCCCATCACGTTGGTGTCGAGAACGCTTTGGAATACCTCGCGATCTTCCGCCTGCTCAGTGAGCGTCCCGACGCTGATTCCAGCGCTGCCGATGACGATGTCGGCCGCACCGAACTTCGTTTCGAAATCTCGCGCGGCTCGCGCTAGGCCATCTGCGTCGCGAACATCGAGGGCGTAGCAGGCAGTCGGCACCGCGCATTCGGTCGCGATCTGCAGAAGTGCGTCGCCGCGGCGCGCAATCAATCCGAGCGTTGCGCCGGCGCGTGCGTATTCGCGTGCGAGCGCTCTACCGATTCCGCTCGATGCACCGGTGATGACGACCCGACAGCTCACTTGCGGCGGCGCCGCTCGTCTCGTGCCATCCGCACCAACCCGTCAACCGCGTCCATCAACTGTGCCGCCCCGCCCGTCATCCCGCTGTCGGAGATGTAGCGTCCGTCGACTGCGACGCTGGGCGTGCTGTCGATCTGGAATGCGCTGGTCAACGCACGCGATTGCAGCATCTGCGTACTGATTTCTTCGGAATGGAAGGTATCTTCGAACAGCTCGCGCTTCACACCTTGTCGCGCGACCCAGTCGAACAGGCCGCTCTCGCTGGTCAGGTCGACATCGCTTTCGTGAAAAGCCTGAAACGTCTTCGCGTGCAACCGCGGCAATAGAGCGAGGCTATCGTAGGCATAGTAAGCACGCGTCAGCGTTATCCATTTCGTGTTGCGTAGCGCCGGTATACGGCGAAAACTCACGTCCACGGGTTTATGTTTGAGCCACTCGTTGATGTAGGGCTCGAACCGATAGCACCACTGGCACCCGTAGTAGAAAAAATAGACGACTTCGATGCGCTCGGTCGCGCTGAGCGACTGTTTGGGAATGACGCGATAGTCGACATCTTCCATCAAGTCGGCGCCTGCCGCTGACGCGAACAGCAGCATCAGCGCCAACAGCATCACGCTCCCGCGCTGGAGTCTGTGCATGAACGACTCGCGCTTCGCCGCTCAACCTTTTTTCGGCTGCGGTTTCTTGCGCTCCATATCGATCAGCTCGTCGAGGATCTTGAAGAAACGCTCGTAATCCATGCCGCCGCCGGGTGCGGTGACCATCGACGGGCCGGTGTAGTACTTGCCGTTGACTGCGAGCGATGGCGTGAACTGCACGCCGTACGCGCGTGCGGCGGTCGACGAGCGCTGCAACTTCGCGTCGACGCCGAACGAGTCATACACTTCGTTGAATTTCGCGCCGTCTATGCCGTTCGCCTTGGCCCAATCCTTCACCACTTGATCGGTGGTCAGCTCTTTACCGCCTTTGTGAATCGAGTCGTAGACCTTCATGTTGTATTTATCGGCGATGCCCATGGCGTCGAGCGTGTAGTACAACTTGGCTGTCGGCTTCCAAATGTCGCGGAAGACCATCGGCACCATTTTATAGTCGACGTCCTTCGGCTTCG
This sequence comes from Betaproteobacteria bacterium, assembly GCA_039934195.1. Taxonomy (GTDB): domain Bacteria; phylum Pseudomonadota; class Gammaproteobacteria; order Burkholderiales; family SHXO01; genus SHXO01. The sequence continues at coordinate 698 of JBDTMS010000749.1, read as the reverse complement.
TTTTCAGCCACTTCTCCAGCGCGGGCTCGAATTCCGCGCAATGCGGGCACGCGTAGGAAAAGAATTCGATGACTTCGATCTTCTTGCCGGTCTGCGGTTGCTGCGGCGGCGTAATGAGCTTGTAGTCCTTATCGGCAACCGCTTGCGCGGGCGCCAGCGGCGGCCACGATGCTGCGAGCAGTAAACCTACGAACGCGAAACGCAATGTTCTAGCGGTCATCTCAATCTCGTCCTTTGTAGTTAATGCTTCGCCGATGTTCTCAGCTGTTCACCGTGCTGGGGGTTATCAGGGCTTCGCCGTGCCAGTGCTTCGTTAAATGTGTCAGGGCTTCGCTGGCGCTTCGTTGACCTTGATCAGCGTGCCCGAAATCTTGTTTTCTTTGAGAGCCGCGCGGGCCTCATCGAGATCTTGCGTGTTACTGAACGGCCCGAGCCTGACTCGATGCCAGATGCTCGCATCGGGCAAGGTCGCCGTTTGTATCTGCGCCTCCAATCCGGCAAGTGCCAAACGCGCTTTCAGATTATCGGCGTCCGAAGATCTCTGAAACGCGCCGGCTTGCAAGTAGTAGACCACTCGCGCAGCGGACCCCAGCGCCTTGTCCTGGTTCAATTCCTTCCCGGTTACCGCTTGCTCGCCCGGCAAGATCTTGTAGAAGTCAAAACGCGTCTTCGCCTCATTCGGTTTACCTGGAGCGACA
>JBDTMS010000748.1:0-2870 GCA_039934195.1 Betaproteobacteria bacterium | reverse complement strand
GCTTCGCAGATCGCGACTATTTTCCCGAAGCCGGTGAGGTCAATCCGTTTCTGCACATGTCGCTCCACCTGGCTCTGGCGGAGCAGCTGTCGATCGACCAGCCACCCGGCATCGCGCAACGCTATCGTGCGCTCGCGACGAGGCTCGGTTCCGAACACGACGCGCTGCATAAACTGGTGGACTGTCTTGCGGAAACCATCTGGCAGGCGCAGCGGACCGGCACTGGCCCCGATGCGAAGATCTACCTCGACTGCATCGACCGCGCGTAGACACAACCTTAAGTGCGCAGCAGGCAATAAAAAAGCCGGCGGAATTCGCCGGCTTTTTTGTCTGCCGCAGCGCTGCTCAATACTTGTTAACGAGGCCGGATTGCTGCGAGAAATACCACGCCACGTCTTTGATCTCTTTATCGGTGAGCGGCTTTGCCATCGGCGTCATCAGCGGATTGTCGCGTGTGCCTTTTTTGTAGGCGTGCAGCGAGTGCTCGAGGTAGTCGTAGTGCTGACCCGCCAGCCGCGGCGTTTCCGGCGTCAACGGCTTGTTGCCATCGGCACCGTGACAGGCCGAACAGACTTCTTCCGCCTTTTTCTTGCCTGCGTCATAGTCGGCCGCGTGCGCCGTAACGACGGCGCTCATCGCTGCGATACCCGCCGCCAGAAAGATTTTGGTCATGACAAGGTTCCAGTGAGTGGAGGCAGCCATCACTTGCTCGCAGCAGCGGCGCCTGCGTAGTAGGTCGCCAAGTCTTGAATTTCTTGATCTGTCAATCCCACGGCAATGCCATGCATCGTCGGGTTCTTGCGGCTCCCAGCCCGGTAATCCTGCAGGGCTTTAGCGAGATAACCCACCGTCTGGCCGCCGAGTTTCGGGACTTCGTAAACGTCGGGATAGGCAGTGCGGTAGTCGGGGATGCCGTGGCAGCCCTCGCACATTGCCTTTTTGTTGCCCAGGTCGGGACCTTTGCCTTCGGACCATGCCGATGAGGAGAAGATCGCGGAGAGGGCGATGACGCCGATGATTGCAATGAGTCTCATGATGGCGGTGGATAAGATCCGGTTTGTGGATGATTCATCGGGTCTAAAAGCAGCGCGAACTTTATCGGATCGCCCTGCACCGGTCAATTGGCGCACGTCTCATTCGCCAGCACCGATTCGGCACCGGCGGGCCTAACCGCCGGGCAATTTCATGCCGCTGACGATCGTCATGGTTTGCGTGAACCGCTGGTCGTGCGTGTCCTCGACTTCCGCACGCAACTCGCCCTTTTCGTGCGGCACGAAATAGAAGCGGAAGCTCGGGTTCTCGCTGATCGAGAAATCCACTTCTGCGCTCATCACCGGCTTGCCCGCATAAGTGACGCTCAGGCTGCGCACGAACTGCGGCGTCTTGCTCGGATCGAAGTCCGACGCCAGCGCCGATTCGTTCGGATGACGGATCATGAGCTGGACCAAGGTTGGCGAGTCGTACGTGAGCGTCTCGTCCTCGAACTTGAACTTCATCTTTCCCATCAGCGCCGGGGGCACGAAATTTCTGCCATTCGGCGCAGAGCAGCCACCGGCAGCTTTTACCCAGCGCGAGGCCATGTAGAGTTTGCCGTCGCTGGTTTCTGCAATGGCGCGCACGTGGCTGAAGTCTTCGAAGCGAAACCGCGTCTCGATCATCACGCGGCCACTCTCGGGGGTGAAATGAAACGTGCCGCCGGCCGGCGAAGGATTGCGCTCCACCACCACGTAGATGGTCTTGATGTACAGCTGCGGGGTCTGTTCGATCTGCGCCTTCACCGTAATCGGAACGGTCGAGGCGTCATCGGCCTTCAACGGAAGATAGACCCGCGCGATGTCTTTGCCGTCGAGAATCTCGCGGTCGCCGAACATGATCTTTTTGATCGGATCCCAGTAGGTCGACTGCGCCGGATCGGGTTCCGCCTTCTCGTTGGCGAGCGCCGATCCCGCGGCGACCATCGCCGCAACCCAAACGGACAGCACCACTTGCTTGACGCACGATTGCATTTGCATTCCTCGACAGAACTACAGGGGCGCTCATTATAGCTCGTGAGGCACGCCCGGCCTTAGTCCTCCCATTCGAGCTCGGTATAGGCAGCGGTGACGTTGCGGCGATGGAACAAATCGAAGTTGAGCCAGTTGCCTTGTTCAGACTGGCCGACGGTGTCCACAGCTTGTTCCAGCGTCTTGCGGCTTTTCAATGCCTGTCGGGTTTCGGTAAGGATCAGCTGCAGATAACGCTGCTCCGCCTCGAGACTTTGCGGCCACGGCAATTCGCTGCGGCCGTGGCCGGCAACGTAGTGGTCGGCCGGCATGGCTTTGAGCTGATCGATCGCCGCGATGAAGCCCACTAGGTTTCCGTCCACGACCGGCGTGTGCTGCAGGAAAAGCAGATCGGCTAGCCACAGCGTCCGCGTACGCTCATCGAATACTGTGAGATCGTCGTCCGTGTGCGCGACCGGCCACGCCAGCAACTGCAACTTGCGATTGCCCAGGTCGAGCTCAGTTTTATCTTTCACCAGCACCGTCGGCATTACCACCTCGCTGCCCTGCGCAAGAGCGCCCAGATCGCGATTCAGCGTATTGAGGTAGAACTTACCTCGCTGCTGCAGCGCGCGCGGCAAGTTCGCATGGCCGACGTACTGCGGATGGTCGGCGGCGAACGCTGCTGCTCCAAAAAAGTGATCGGGATGTACGTGGGTGAGAATGACAAAGCACACCGGCAGATCGGTCTTGGCACGAATCGCCTGGCGCAGCCGGTGACCGATCGCGAACGAGCCGCCGGCGTCGATCACCGCGACGCAGCGCTCGCCGACGATGAAACCGACGTTGGCGTTGTCGCCGAGATTCTGCGGCGAGCGCTCTTCGAAA
>JBDTMS010000747.1:0-2872 GCA_039934195.1 Betaproteobacteria bacterium | reverse complement strand
TTGGCGGGGGACAGGATCACGACGGTGTACATCGGCGGCTTGCCGCCGTAGACCGGTAGGATATCGACCCGAAACGGGGTTGCCGTGGGATCGCCTACTTCGGCGGCGACGTTTTTGAGGCAGGTTTCGACTTCGACGGATGTGGGATATTCCATATTGAATCGCGTAGCGCCTTTCGAGCTAAAGTTTTTGCCAGGAGGACCGTGCTTCGAACTATGACCAGAAACGATGCGAATACATTTCGGCACATGTTCTACCGCGCGCCCTGGCAACCGATCGTACGTGCGAGTAATGAAAGCATATCAGGCTGCTGGTCGGACGCGAAGAACTCCGCGTTTTACAACCGATTTTGTCTGCTAGGCGCTACACCGCGCGGACTCTTGACGGAACGTCCGGCAATTCATCGATGGCTATGAGTGCAGCAGCGAAGTCGGCCTATTGCACCGGAACGCAACGCACCGGAACGCTGCGCACGGGTAGCGCGACGCTGCTGGGCGATTGCTTACCGGCTGAGCGTGTCCGTAGCTCGATGCTGGAGGGGATCTGTGCCGGTGGGGATCTGTGCCGGTGGGTCAGAAAGGATTGGTGGAGACGAGGAGGATCGAACTCCCGACCTTCGCATTGCGAACGCGACGCTCTCCCAGCTGAGCTACGTCCCCACGCTTAACTGACCCAGCAATTGCCGACGCTCGACTGACTCGGCATTCGCAAACGCTGGATTGACTCTGCAATTGCCACGCTTGATGACTGAGCAATTGATTGACCGAGCAAAGCAGTAGATCTACTTAGCGTCTCGGCTGGTGCGCTCGCGATGAGGCTTGCGGGCGGAGACATATCATATACGCAAACGAACACGCGGTAAATTTGCCGGCCACCTAGCCGGTAACGTCGCGTCGGATGGAGGCCGGTCTTGGATCTAAGCGAAACGCCGCACGGCTACAAACAAATCGTGCCGCTGGAAAAGAACTATCGTTTGCGCCTGCCCGAATCCGGCGAGGCCCCGCGTTTTTGTCACGATCTCTCGGCCGTGCCGATCAGCGCGTCGGAATTTCCGGCCGCAATGCGCGACTACCCGATCGTCTTCGTTCGCGCGAACGGCGGCGTCGACTATTCGTCGATGGTGATTCTGGGAATGCAGCAACGCCAGAATCTGTTCGTTATGGGAGATGGGCGCTGGGACCGGCGTGCGTACATGCCGGCCTACGTTCGCCGCTATCCGTTCTGCATGGTGAATGCCGATCAGGAAACCAGCGATAGCGCCAAGCCATTGATCTGCGTCGATCCGGATGCCATCGACGATCAGGGCGGACGGCTGATGTTCGATGAGCAAGGCGTACCGCTGCCGCACTGGAACATCATCGAGCGGATGCTGCACGAGTACGAGGACGATCTATCGATGACGCGCGACATGTGCCGGCTGCTGGCGCGCCTGGAGTTGCTCGAGCCGTTCACCTTGCGCGCGGAGCTCGTCGGCGGCTTTTCGCTGTCGATGGATAATCTATTTCGCGTCAATCGAGAGCGGTTGCCGGATGTGGGCGCGGGCGATTTTCGCGATCTGCTGCGCCTGGGCTACGTCGATCACATCTACGCGCACCTGTTCTCGCAGGATAACTTTCAGCGTCTGCTCGGCCGGCGCAGCTTCTTCGCCACCGAACCGCCGGCGAGCCCGAATCAGTACAACTAACGGGAGGATTTCGCCTGCCCCTCTGGAACGGCGGTTTCGGTCGCGCGACGCGGCCGATACGCCCAAACCAGCATGCCGATGCCACCGAGGATCATCGGCAGACTGAGCCACTGTCCCATGGAAAAATTGAGCGCGAGCAAGCCGAGAAAGTTATCCGGCTCGCGCGTGAACTCGACCAGGAATCGCAGTACGCCGTAGCTCACCAGGAAGACACCGGAGACGGCGCCGGTCGGGCGCGGCTTGCGCGCAAATACCCACAGGATGACGAACAGCAGCACGCCTTCCATTCCGGCTTCGTACAGCTGCGATGGATGGCGCGGCTGCGGATCGACGCTCGGAAAGATCATCGCCCAGGCGACATCGGTAGGTCGCCCCCACAGCTCGGCATTGATGAAGTTGCCGATGCGACCGGCGCCCAGGCCGAGCGGGGTGAGCGGGGCCAGGAAATCGGTGACGTCGAACCACTTGCGCTGCGTGCGCCGTGCAAACCACAACATCGCCACGATCACACCGAGAAATCCGCCGTGAAACGACATGCCGCCTTCCCACACATAGAAGATGCGCAGTGGGTCATGCAGATATTCGGCGAGCTTGTAGAACAAAACGTAACCCAGACGCCCGCCGAGCACGACGCCGAGCACGCAATAGAACAGCAGGTCGTCGAGATCGCGATTGGTCCAGCCCAAATCGGGGCGCAGCTTGATGCGCAACCGGCCCAGCAGCACCCCGCCGACGAAGGCCAGCAGGTACATGAGACCGTACCAGCGGATGGCTATAGGTCCTAATTTCAGCGCTATCGGGTCGAACTGCGGATGGATGAGCATGGCGATTGTTGGCAGGCTAGATTGCCGGCGGCAGCCGGAATGGCGGCATTATAAGGGACACCGCGGGCAGCTCTGCTGATGATTCTGAGCAGCAGCGCCGAGGGCGCATCGACAAAATACCCAGCGCATCGCTGGCGCACAGAGAGGACTACCGGCAGAATTCCGCCGGCATTGAATTCGATGGCGAAGCACGGGGAGATAGACGGCATGCTACGTTGGATAAAGGGCGGGAAATCGGATCACCCGCTGGATGCAAAAGCAGTTGATAAGCTCATGCAGGAGCTCGACAGCAAAGACGCCGTGCCCGCTCTGGAGCAGATTTCGGCCTACCTCGACGCGGTCAAGACCGCAGACAATCTCAAGC
>JBDTMS010000746.1:0-2877 GCA_039934195.1 Betaproteobacteria bacterium | reverse complement strand
GCTGCAACAGCGACCTTCGCTTTGAATGCCGCGGTGTGATTTCTTCTTGGCCTTCTCATTACTGCTCCTTTATCGGGCAAGTTCCATCGCCCATCAGAGCAGGAATTTCACTTATCCTCTAGTCCCAATTTCCGGGACCACTTCTGTGGTCCCGGATGTAACTGTGTGGTTGGAGACTGTTCTGGCCCGATTCTTCATTGTGACAAAACCGGGTACAAAACCGGGTACAGAGCTAGCAGGCATATACTTGGAGCGATGAGGGCAGACACATACACAGGCACATTTTCGGTTTAACGTCTGATTCGTCGAACGCGGATGTCCTAATTGAAAGACACAGCCTAGCGAACCGAAGTGTTTCACTTGAATCGGTGTAGCATCCGTCGCTAAAGTTGTTCCCAGCGCGAGCACGGGCACACGACGAAGCGTTTGAGCAGTTTCTCGCGGCACTCGCATTTTCGCGATCGACTCTGCTGTCGCCGGCCGATGCTCTGGATCGACGATGCGAATGGAAATCTCGGCGCCGTCGATGTCGCTACTGTCGCAGCCAATGTCATCGGCAATACCGAACAGTTTCTAACACTGCGACGGGTCAAGGCACATTGGCGCTGAACTACAGCGGCAAGGGCTTGTTCGCGGCAAACGGCACGACGTTTATTTCCGAGGCGATACCGGAACCGTCGACCTATTTGGTGATTCTGGCGAGACTGGGTGCACTCGTCGCTACCCAGCGGCACCGCAGGGCGCTTTGCTGAATTAGCACTGCCTGCTCACGCCGCGTTCTTTTGGAACGTAGGTCGTGACGTTATGAGCAGAACGCCGCAAAGCACGAGTGCAGCGCCGACCAGCTGGACCGATGTGATCGGTTCGTCCAGCACGAAATGTCCCATCACAATGGTCACGATCGGCCCGATGGAGCCCACCATTGCTGCTTGCGATGCACCGATACGTCGCAGTCCCTCTGCCATAAACCAAGCCGGTAATACGGTCGACACGATAGCCATCACCAGCGTCAGCCAGTAGACCGGATGCGGTAACGCGAGCGCTGACAATGGATGCGTAAGCAGAAACTGAACGAACGTCAGCAGACAAGCGAAAGTCATAGCGTACGCGGTGAATCGCACCGCGCCGATCTTGCCCACTACTTCTGCGCTGCCGATCAGATAGAGGGAATAGATAAACGCACTGGCAAACACGAGTGACGCACCGAGCCAGATTTCGTGCGTGCTGCCGCCGACAGTCAGATGCTCCGCAAACACCAGAACGATGCCGGCATAACTCAGCGCTAGCGCAAATTTCTGAAACACCGTTACGCGGCGCTTCAGCAGCATAGCCGATAGGATCACGACGATCGTCGGATACAAAAACAACGTTAGCCGCTCGAAGCTGGCCGAGATGTATCGCAATCCTAAAATGTCGAGATAACTCGCCAAATAATATCCGGCAAAACCCAGGCCGACGATCGCGGCCCATTGCGTCCGCTCGAGGCTTACATACCGGCCGCGGCGCCCTGACCAGAATGCCATCGACAAAAAGAACGGTAGTGAAAATGCCATGCGCAAAGTGAGCAGCGTAGATGCGTCCACCGGATAGACGTAAGCGAGCTTGATCAAGATCGATTTGAACGAAAACCCGACTGCAGATGTGAAGCAAAACAATGCGCCGATTAGCGCGGTGCGATGAGCGGCGTTATGGGATGTAATCATGCATTGGCCGACGGTGGAGGACGAATGGTGCGGTAATCGCAACTGCATTTTAGTCGTTCCTCTGCCGGCTTCGTTCTGCCAAGCTTCGGCGGCATGGCGTGGCGAGGTTCAGCAGTATCGCGACGACATTCTCGGACTACTCCGTGCTGCATAGGGAAGAGGAAGTTGCGTTAGGCGCTTTCTGCGACGCTAGTCCGAGCGCTTGCTAGTAGTGCTTCGCGTTTTTCTGACACCTAATTTCGTTATTCTGTAGCACGCCGATAACAAAATCTCCGCCGAATTCTTCTGTGTCGTGCATTGTCAACAGCCGCTATGACAAGCACTTGAATGGGACTTGCACGAGCAGCCCAATAAAGCGTTGACACGTCATCCTCGCACCTACACTCTGGTCGCCGTTCAGCGACGTCAAAGCACATTTGTGCGAATCAAATCGGCACCGACCTCGCGAAACGCTGATCACAAAGCGTAGAAGACAAGTCCTTCCTCCGTCAGAAGAGCGAAGACAAAAAACGAGGTCCAAGTCGTGCCGAGCATGCAAGTAAAAGGCGAATCGCTTATCTGGGCGTTGAGTGCGCTGTCGCAACTCAATCGCACACCGTTCGATCCAAAACTAATTCTGCAGCAGTTCGCACCGCCGTATACGTGCGAGACACTGCACACTGCCGCAAGCGGTCTTGGCCTCAAAGTCGGTTTCAAGCAAATCGACACCGGCGATCTTACCCAGTTGTCCTTGCCCTGCTTGGGCGTGGTCAAGCTGCCGGCCCGCGTTCCCGCTAACGATCCCAAGGTCACCTCGATCGCTGCCGCGCGCGGCGAACCAGAGCCCGTCGAGTCCGGCGAATTGCACGGCGTCGTGCTCATCGTACAAGCCGATGCACACACCATCGCTTACTTCGATGGCACCAATCCGAATGTCAGCACGCTCAGCGTGCAAGCGTTCGCCCTGCAGTTCACCGGTCAAGTCTTGTTGTTCGTCGGTCAGCCGGCCGCAGCGGCTAACGATTCCGGCGAGCCGCAGCAAGCGCGCGCGTTCGGCTTCACCTGGTTCATCCCGGAGTTGCTCAAGCACAAGCATATCTGGCGCGATGTGCTGGCCGCCTCATTGGTGATCCAGCTCATGGCGCTCGCCACGCCGGTGTTCACCCAGATCATTATCGACAAAGTGGTGGTGCAC
>JBDTMS010000745.1:0-2877 GCA_039934195.1 Betaproteobacteria bacterium | reverse complement strand
TTCGCGAGGCGCAAACGCGATCGAGTGAACGACGCCATCGAGTGCGCTCCAGCGCTCGCCAAGCGATGCGAACAGTGCGTCGATCTGACTGTCGTCGGTGACATCGCAGGGAAAGATGAGATCGCTTTTGAATTGCGCGGCCAGGCCGACCACCCGATCTTTGACGCCATCGCCCTGATAGGTGAATGCGAGTTGCGCACCTTCTCGATACATGGCTTTGGCGATGCCGTAGGCGATCGAGCGGGCACTGAGCATGCCCGTGATCAACACCTGTTTACCGCTCATGAATCCCATGATGTGCGCCCCGGAAAACTGCGATTATAGTCGACGTCGCCGCAACGACATGCGCGCTAAGCGCCGCAGATCTTTCGGGTACACTCCACGTCCATGAATGGTTTTCTCCGTGCGGCTATCTGGCTGGCTCTAAGCGCGTTGAGCGCATGCAGCTCGCCCTGGAACGATCCCTATCCCGCATCGCAACGTAAGGCGAATATTTTCTACGCCTCGTTTTCCGAACGTCCGAAACATCTCGATCCCGTGCAGTCCTACTCCGAGAACGAGTACCTGCTCATCGCAAACGTTTACATGCCGCCGCTGCAATACCACTATCTCAAGCGGCCCTACGAGCTGGTTCCGTTTGCCGCACAGGAGATGCCGCGCGCAATCTACTTCGATAAAGACGACAAGCAACTCCCGGAAACGGCAGACTCCAAGAGCATCGCCTATACCGTGTATGAGGTCCGGATCAAGCCGGGCTTCAAGTATCAACCGCATCCGGCATTCGCGGTCGACGCCGATGGACGATCGCTATATCTTCGCCTCGAACGCAAAGATCTAAATGGCATTTACGAGCTGAGCGATTTCAAGAGCACGGGTACGCGCGAGTTGATCGCCGATGACTACGTGTATCAGGTGAAACGGCTTGCGCATCCGCACCTGCACTCACCGATTTTCGGCTTGATGAGCGAATACATCGTGGGGCTAGGCGACTATGCGCAGAAACTAAAAGCGGCGGCGAAGAATCTGCCCGCGGACGGTTATCTCGATCTTAATCAATTCGAGCTGCAGGGCGTGACTGCGGTCGATCGCTACACGTATCAGATCAGGGTGAAGGGGAAGTATCCGCAGTTCTTGTACTGGCTCGCCATGCCGTTTTTCGCACCGGTTCCGGCTGAGGTCGACCGCTTCTACTCGCAGCCGGGCATGGCGGAAAAAAATCTCTCGCTCGACTGGTATCCGGTCGGCACCGGCCCCTACATGATGACGGTGAATAACCCGAACCGGCACATGATTCTCGAGCGCAATCCTAATTTTCCCGGCGAGCCCTATCCGAGCGAAGGCGAACCGAACGACGCGGCGGCCGGGCTGTTGCGCGACGCCGGCAAGCCGATGCCGTTTATCGACAAGATCATCTTTAGCCTGGAGAAGGAGCAGATTCCCTATTGGAATAAATTCCTACAAGGCTATTACGACGTGTCGGGCATCACGTCGGACAACTTCGATCAGGTCGTGCAGCTGTCCGGCACCGGCGATCCGCAGTTGACGGCATCGATGGAAGAGCAGGGCATTCGGCTGCAGACGTCGATCGCGGCTTCCAGCATGTACATGGGTATCAACATGCAGGATCCGGTCATCGGCGGGGACAGCGAGCGCGCGCGTAAATTGCGGCAGGCGATCTCGATCGCCATCGACCAAGAAGAATACATCTCGATCTTCCGCAACGGCAGAGGCACCGCGGCGCAGGGACCGATCCCCCCGGGCATTTTCGGGTATGGCGAAGGCGAAACCGGTATCAACCACTACATGTACGACTGGGTCGCCGGAAAGCCGGAGCGCAAGAAAATTGCTGTCGCCCAAACGTTGCTGGCGGAGGCGGGCTACCCCAACGGCATCGACACCAAAACCGGGACGCCGTTGATTCTATATTTCGACAGCACAGCGAGCGGCGCAGGCGCGAAGGCGATGATGGATTGGCTCATCAAGCAGTTCGCGTCGATCAACGTACAGCTGGTGATTCGCAGCACGGACTACAACCGCTTCCAGGAAAAGATGCGCAAAGGCACCTCGCAGCTCTACTACTGGGGCTGGAACGCGGACTACCCCGATCCGGAAAATTTTCTGTTTTTGTTCTACGGCCCGCAAGGCAAGGTGAAGTTCAGCGGCGAGAATGCGTCGAACTATGCCAATCCTGAATTCGATCGTCTGTTCGAGCGCATGCGCGAAATGCGCAACAGCCCTGAACGCCAGATCGTCGTCGAGCAGATGGTGGAAATTTTGCGCCGCGATGCGCCCTGGGTATGGGGTTTCCATCCTAAAGACTACGCGCTCGCCCACCAGTGGGTAGAAAACCGCAAGCCAAACAAGATGTCGCACAACGGCTTTAAATACCAGCGCCTCGACCCCGTATTGCGAGATCGTCTGCGCACCGAGTGGAATCCGCCGGTGGTATGGCCGCTCGTGCTGAGCATTGCGCTAGTCATCCTGGTAATCCTGCCGGCAGTTGTTTTGTACCGCCGGCGGGAGCGCGCCGGCGCATTGATCGATTCTCCGGAGGCGATCTAGACATGCTCGCCTATCTATTGCGGCGCCTGGTCTATGCGATTCCAATTTTAATCGGCGTCAATCTGATCACATTTCTGCTGTTCTTTTTCGTCAATACGCCGGATGACATGGCGCGCATGCAACTTGGCCAGAAGCGCGTCACGCCGGAAGCCGTGCAGAAATGGAAAGAGGAGCGCGGCTACGACAAACCGATGCTGTTCAATGCCAACGCGCAAGGCAGCGAGAAGCTCACCAATACGATATTTTTTCAAAAATCCGCGAGCATGTTCTGGTTCGAGTTCGGGCGCTCGGATGATGGACGCGACATTGCACATG
>JBDTMS010000744.1:0-2880 GCA_039934195.1 Betaproteobacteria bacterium | reverse complement strand
GCCTTCGAGCCTTCGCCGAGTTGCGCATTTTTCGTTTCGACAAAGTTGCCCACGTGCGTGCGCGCCGCCAGTACGGTGCCTGGGCGCACGCGCGCGTACGGGCCGACGCGCGCCTCTCGACCGATCTGCGCGCCGTCGATGTGGCTGAACGGAAGAATGCGGGCACCGGCTGCCACGTGTGTGTCTTTCACAACGCAGTGCGGGCCGATGCTCGCGCCATCGTCCACCGAAACCTCGCCTTCGAATATGCAACCCACGTCGATCGTCACGTCTTGCCCACAGATGAGCTTACCGCGCACATCGATGCGGGCGGGATCGGCGAGTGTCACGCCGCGCGCCATCAACTGATCGGCAACGCCGAGTTGGTATATCCGCTCGAGCTGTGCCAGTTGCTGCTTCGAGTTGACGCCCAAGATCTCCCAGTTGTCGGCGGGATGAACCGTGGCCACCTCGAGATCGTCGGCGACGGCACGCGCGATCACGTCGGTCATATAATATTCGCCCTGCGCATTGTCGTTGCGCAAATCAGCAAGCCAGACTTTCAGCTTCGCGGTGTCGGCGCATACGATCCCGGAGTTGATTTCAAGCAATGCTTTTTCTGCATCGCTGGCATCGCGCTCTTCGACGATGCGTTGAACGCGTCCGTCTCCACTGCGAAGGACACGCCCGTAACCGGCAGGTCGGTCAACCACCGCGCTAATGAATCCAAGGTCGCCGGCATGAGACGTCAACGCCGTCAGAGTGGACGCGCGCGTAAGCGGCACGTCGCCATAGAGAATGAGCGTGCGATCGGCCGTCAGATGAGGCAATGCCTGCTGAACCGCATGACCAGTACCGAGCTGCGGCTCTTGCAGTACGAAGACGATATCGTCGCTGGAAAACGCTTGGGGAACCTGCCGTCCGCCGTGACCATATACGATGACGATGCGTCCGCTGGTCAAAGCTCTTGCTGTGTCCACCACGTGTCGCAGCAGCGTGCGCCCGGCGAGCGGATGCAGGACTTTCGGAAGCGCGGAGAACATCCGCGTGCCTTTGCCCGCGGCAAGAATAACGACGTCGAGGCTCATGACCATCGGGGAAGAAAAGGCGCTGCGAGCGATTTGTCAGTACTAATTATCGCACAATGTCTTGAAGGCCCCAGCCGTCGGACCGACATCGCAGCGGCCTGTGGGTGCAATCATTGCGCCGCGCCGGACCACACCCAGTCCACGACCGCTTCCTGAAAGCCGAGTGCACTAACCGCTCGCGGCGAATTGATTAGACTGACCACAATCACGGTATGTCCCCGCAGGTCGACAACGTAACCGGCGATGGCCCGCACGCCGTCTAGATAACCGGTTTTGATGTGCGCGCGACCCGCAGCCGGAGAATCTTTCAGCCGGCGCCGCAGCGTACCGTCGACCGCCGGGATCGGCAGCGACGAAGCATATTCGGGCATCAGCGGACTGCGCCACGCATAGAGCAGCAGCTCGCCCAGATGGCGCGCGTTGATCCGTTCGTTGCGCGACAGTCCCGACCCATTTTCGATCTCGAGCTCGGCGAAATCCAGATGACTGCGGGCGAGCCAGGCACGCAGCGCACGTGCGGCGCCTGCAGCGGTTACCGGGGGATTGTCCGCTGCGAGAGAGAGCGTCAAGAAGACTTGGCGCGCCATCACGTTATTGCTGAACTTGTTGATGTCTCTGATCAGCTCAGCCAATGGCGGCGACTCGGCGCTGGCCAGCCAGTGCGACTGCTCGGTCACCACGCCGTCCCGCACGATACCCTTCAGCGTTCCGCCGAGCTCGCGCCAGAGCTGACTGAATAGCGCGAGCAGATACTGATTGCGTGTGAGCAGGCTGAAACTTCGCTCGCGTTCGCCACACGCCAACGGATATCCGCCGCTGAAGTTGAGACGCGATTGCGGCCAATCGGCGAGCGGCTTATCCGGCCAGCCGTCGCATGGCGATGCGATCAGCCTGAGCTGATTGCCGATGGTGATCTGCGATAGATCCGGCGTGGCGAGAATTCGAACCGTGCCGAGTTGTTGCGCCGGCAGAAATTCGAGGCGGATGGACCGGAAGTTAACCAGAAGCGCATCGGGCCCGACGTTGTATGGCCGCGTTGGATCGTTGTCGAAGCTTCCGGGATCGATCTCATCGCCGCCGAAAAAGCTGCGGTCGGCAATCAGATCGCCACGGATCTGACGCAGGCCACGCGCACGTAATTCACGCAAGAAAAGCCAAAACGCTTCCAGCGTAAGTTTAGGATCGCCGTAACCCTTGAGGATCAGATTGCCGTCCAGTGCATCGCCGGTCAAGCGGCCTTCGGTCCATGCTTCCGTGCGCCAAGTGAACGTTGGTCCGAGCAACTCGAGAGCCGCAAGCGTTGTCAACAACTTCATCGTCGATGCCGGATTCATCGGGCGATCGGCGTTGTGCTCGAACGTCGGATGCGCGGCGCCGACGTCGTAGACAAACAATCCCACGTCTTCAGCGGGCACGCCGGCGCGGCGCAATGCCTCTCGCAGCGGCACCGGAAGCGTGGCGGCGGTTGCCGATGTCAGCGTGAACAGAACGAGCAATGCTGACAGTGCGGCTGAATCAATCAACGTCTTCATCATCGCAACGATCGAGGCACGCAATGATCGAGGCACGCAACGCAGTTCGTACGTGACGACTCTTTCGATGTTCGCGGCGCCGTGCGAGCGACGCATGCCGGTCGAGCCAATTACGCCGAAGCGCTGTACATCCTTAGCGATAGTCACTTTGGCGAGTCACTCCGGTACGATCGAAAACGAATAATGCAGCGTGCCGCATTGTACCGGTGCAAAGGTTAGATACAGCAGTTCGAAAAGGTGCGATATCGGTGGCAGCACATCCTGACGAGTGCTAGTAGTTG
>JBDTMS010000743.1:0-2884 GCA_039934195.1 Betaproteobacteria bacterium | reverse complement strand
TCTAGCAGTGGATAGAAAAAGTGGCGGCCCCAGCGTTGGTACTGGGCTCGTCAGTCGACGAACGTGCTGCATCAGCCAGTCAGTCGATATTGATTAGCGCGCTTCCGAGCGGCCGGTGGTCTTGTCGTGATGACTTCGGGTTGACATCCCAAGCAACTTTCACATCCTGTCTCCGCTCTTGCTGTGAACGCGCGTCATTGCGCCAGTGCGGATGTAAGAGCCTATTTGTTTGCCGCCAACGGTACTTGGACGCTGAGTTCCACACCATTGCCTTGGGCTCTGTTTAGCGCCGTAATGCTGCCGCCGAGCGACTGTGCAATCAGCCGGGCGATGTACAGACCCATTCCCAAATGCGGATCGCCGTCCGCCCGGCCAGGCCGAACCGAGACCATAGAGTCGAAAAGGAGTGCCTGCATATCCTGGGGCAGCAACGGGCCATCGTTGGTGACCGACAGGGTCGCGAAGCCGTGACCAGCGCGCAACTGAACAATAACCGGCGTGTCAGGTTGCGCGAAATCCGCGGCATTCGCTATCAACTTGTCGAGCATCTGAGCGGCGAAGTCGGCATCGCCCTCCACCGCAATTTCCTCAGTGGGCGTCTCGAGTTCGAAACGTACACCTGGATAGGCCAGCCGGTATCCTTGTGCGCAGCCCGTCACTACCGCGCTCAGATCGAACCGTTCGCGTTGGCTGGTCCGTAACATCTGCTCGAGACGCGTGGCCTCCGTCATGCTCCGCACGATGCGCGCGAGACGGGCCAGTCCTTCCTGCGCACGATCCATGTACAACTGCGCGTCTTGTGGCAATGGCTGTAGGCGCAGATTGTCCAATGATGAGCGCATCACCGCCAGCGGCGTGCGGATCTCGTGTGCCAGTCGCCCGCTCATCGTCTCCATATAGGCGTTGTATTCTCCCAGCCGCCGCACGATCGTCGAAAAGCTGCGCGACAAGTCTCCGATCTCATCACCCGCGTTTGAGCCAACGATGCTGGAGCGCACGCGCGTAGGGATCCACGGCCTGCTCGGCTTCATCACGCAGCCGCCGCACGCGCGTTGATAACCGGTTAGCGAACAGGAAGAGAATTAGCGTCCCGAGCATCAGCACAATCAACGCCGTGGTAAAGAGCGTCTCCAGCGCACGCGAGCGAACGGATAGAATCCCGTTAGTAGTCTCTTCGACGATGACTGCACCTACCGGCAGTTCACCCACCAGGATGGGATGCACCGCAGAAAGCACAACCGCACGCTGGTCCGGCGTCATCCGCCAACGTGTCACTCCGCTGCCCTGAAGCGCTTCGTCGATCGCGGCGCTAAGGAACGCCGAGGTGTCCTGCGGCCCTTCATCGAAATCCTCTGTCGGCGCGCGCAGCACCCGCTCGTAAACGCGGCGTAGCGTGGCCGCCTCGAGTCGGTGCCACCATTGAACGGGCAGAGCTACACTCTCCGTTTGTGGAGGGATGGCATCCGGCTGTGTTTTCAGCGTGCCGGTTTGTGCTAGTACGCGATGATGCCGATCTACCACCCAGACCCGGAACGTCGTTCGTCCCATGCCCTGTAGTACCAAATCAATCTCCGACTCTGGGATCATTATCGGTGCGAGAAGCGCTGCATCCTCGGCGTTCCCTGCCGAAGGGGTGGTTTCACGCGCCTCGAGGTCATCGACACTGATGGCGGCACATCCGAACTTCAAGCCGACCATCGTGAGCGGCATACGTAGCTCCACTACATAGCCTTGTGGCACCTGGCGCCAGAATCCCTCAATACGCGACTCCGCTACCGGTGCATCTAGCGAGGCGTCCTCCCCCGTAACGCGCATGGCATGGATGCTGCCCGGACCGTCCGGTGCGATCACGTAGCGTTGAAACACGCCCCGCGGATTAACGAGTCCGATCTCGACCCGGTCACCACTGTCCACGCGCGCTCTCTCCGATGCCCGATACACCAGACGCTCATCAGTCACGTTCATGAGGACGTACAGGAAGCGATCGCGCTTGCCGAGCCGAGCGCTCATAGAAACGGCTGCGCCGAGATAGGTGATGGGGGCCTCGGCCGAAGCTTCGGTCAAAGAAGGCCAGTCCAAATCCATTCCATCCAGCACAACTAGACCGGGCAACGCGCGGACGTAAAGACTCTCGTCTGTGGCGCCAAGCGGTGCCATTCCACTCTCTTGAAACAGACGTGGGCGGTTGTTGAGCGCTATCGCGACCGCACGCGCAGTGACGGCCAGCGCGCGCTCCTGGCCTTGCCGCAGGAATCGCTCCATGCCGACGACATAGCGATATCCCGCCCAAGGCACCGCCAACAAAATCAAGCCGAGCAACATGGTCTGCGCGCGTAAACCCGGCCTCAAAAACGCAAGGCCGGCAAGCTTCACGGATGAGCCCTCCACCGGTAACCCATACCGTAGACCGTTTCGATGGCATTGAAGGCAGGATCCACCAAGAGAAACTTCTGGCGGATACGTTTCATGTGGGATGTGATGGTGCTGTCGTCCACCATCAGCTCGGCGTCCCGCATCAACTGGTTTCGGCCCTTCACATGTCCCGGGAATTTGGCCAGACTGTGTACCATCCAAAACTCTGTCAGCGTCAGCTCGACGATGCTTCCTCGCCATGCAACGGCAAAGCGTTTGAGATCTAACACCAGAGGCACTCGCTCGAGAACTTCCTCCTGAGAATTCGACGCCGACACCAGATCGCTACGTCGAAACAGCGCGGCGATGCGCGCAAGCAAGTGTGGAAGGCTAACGTCCTTCGTTAGATAGTCGTCGGCGCCAAGGCGCAGACCGGACACGATGTCGAAGTCACTATCGCGCGCGGTGAGAAAGATAATTGGCAAGGCGGGCGACATTGCGCGCAACTCGCGGCATAACGCAAAGCCCCCAT
>JBDTMS010000742.1:0-2888 GCA_039934195.1 Betaproteobacteria bacterium | reverse complement strand
CTGACTGCGATACAGTCCGGCAAAGAGCAGCGCGTGAATGGAGAGGAAGGACTGCTTGTACATTGCTTAAAATCGATGCGTGCTCGCGCCGGCGTAGACGGTGACGGGTCGCCAGAAACATCTCCACCGATCCCGCCGGTTGCGCCTCCTTCCGCGTACGCGCGCAATGCTAGGCGACGAGCGATTGCGGTTGTCGTCCGCTAATCACACTGTCGTCGCGCCATCACATTGCGCATCTGTAGTCATTCTGTGAGCATGGAAGAAGGCGAACTGATGCAATCGACGCATCGAAAGCAATCGAAAGCAGTACAGCCCCTTAATTGCCTCAACCGCCTGTAGAGGAGAAAACAACTCACCGTGGGCAGATGCTCCCATATCCCGAGACCAGTTGTATCCTAAAAGAAGGAAGTTGGTATGACACTCAAAATCAAATTGGCAGTAGCGTTAACCAGTGTAGCGTGGCTTACGGCGCCTGCTTGGGGAGCGACCTATACGTTCAGCACCGGCGACCCCGACGGAAAAATTGGCACGGCCTCTCGTCAGGCCAGTGCCGGGAAGCTAGAGACTGAGACGGCCGATGATTTCATCCTAAGCCAGCCAACGGCGATAACTCACGCCTCCTTTGTTGGATTGATTCCTGCAGGATCGCAACTTAGTAATGTTAGCAACGTCGAGGTTGAGTTCTACCATGTGTTTCCAGGCGAATCGGCCAATCCCCCCGCTGGAAACGTGCCCACGCGAGTGAACTCACCTGGCGATGTCGAAATCGCCTCTGCAACTCGCGATGGTGTTGCCGGAGATTTGAGTTTTACCGTGAGCGCGCTAAATCAAAACTTTGCTGCTCTCAATTCAATAGTAAATGGGATAAACAAGAGCCCGAACCAGAACACCGGAGGCGAAGGGCCGGTGAGCGGGGAAGAGGTTCGAATCGATGTGGATTTCACGACGCCTGTTGTACTTCCGGCCGATCACTATTTCTTCCGCCCGGAGGTTTTGCTGGCGAACGGGGACTTCCTATTTCTTTCAGCGGCCAAACCGATCGTCGGAGGAACGGGTTCGTTTCTGGGGGATTTGCAAAGCTGGACGCGCAATACGGACTTGAAACCGGATTGGTTAAGAATCGGAACCGACATCACGGGCCAAGGCCCGTTCAACGCATCGTTCGCGTTAAGTGGGCAAGTTGTTCCCGAGCCCTCAACGGTTTCTCTATTGGCGCTGGGCGGGCTGGGCCTCCTAAGCGTCGCGCGGTTGCGGTCAAAAAGGGGATCGATTGTCTAGTTGCAACTAACCATCGCCTGTACTCAACGGGGGCCATTTGCACCCGTTTTTTTTTTGGGTTGAATGTCCCTGACAATGACTGGTGACTCTGTCTGCGGGAAGCGTCGTGAAAAAAACCACTGACCCGCCGTTAGCGCACGATGTTTCCGTTTCCCCCAACGGCGCCAATCCGATCGCTTGATTGCTCGAGTGCCTCGCGATCCCAGTGCGCCAGATTCGCGGCGGCCTCGTATGTCGTCTGCAGAAAATCCAGCAACGTATCATCGGGCGACGCTGAGGTGCGCACGACATCATAGGGCAACACAAACTCGCCGAAGTCTTTACTGAAGAAAGCTTGCGCTGGTTTTATCTGCGCATCGGCGAAGCCTTCCGGCGCGGGATACGCGTACGAATAGAACGCCGGAAAGTCGATGGCGCCGCCGCCCGGCCAGAAGCCGCAACTGCTGACCTCATGCGAATACGCTTCACGCGTGATCCAATCCGGCAGGTTCGGAATGCCGCCCGGATGCGGCGGCGCAAGTCTTCCGGAAAACCGCGTGACCGCGAGATCGGCCGCGCCCCAGAAATAATGCACCGGGCTGCACTTGCCGATGAAACGTGCGCGAAACCGTTTGAGCACGCGGTCGGACTGTACGAGGATTCGCCAGAAGCGATTGGCATATTCGGGATCGTACGCACGATGCGTCGTATCTTGCTCAAACGGGATCGCATCCGGTATCTCATTGGGCTTGGCATAGATGCGAACGTCGATGTCGAGTGTGCGCAACTGATCCATCACGCGCTGATAGAACATCGCCACCGACTGCGGCTCGAGCGCAAATCCCGCGGCTCCACCATCGGCCGACGAGATGTTCAGCCGATGATTCATGAAGTCGAAGTCGATTTGAAATGAGCGCTCGCCGTAGGAGATCGGCGAGGTGGTCAAGCCTCGTGCGGTGACATACAAGGTTGCGTGCCAGGCGTGATTCACCCAGCGCGTTTGCGCGACGCGAAACTTGCCGACAATCTGCGTCCACAGATGCAGCGTCGCGTAGGTATCGCGCCAGGCAGCGAGCGGCAGCTCGGGCCAGGCCTCGGCAGTTACAGTTGCGTTCATCGGCTTCTCCTGCGCAGGGTTCACTCGCGGACCATTGCGATCCGCAGGCAAGCCATTATCGCGCGAAGTGACGGCGACGTTGCCGATCGGCCCGGAGTCTATGCCGGGCTCTACGCCGGTACCAGGCGAAGGTGCGTAATTTCCGACGGTGCGCCGAGGCGCTTCGGCGGTCCCCAGTAGCCGGTGCCACGGCTGGTGTAGACCCACAGACTACCGAGCTTGTGGAGACCGGCAACGAACGGCTGTTGGAAGCGCACGAAAAAATTCCACGGAAAAAATTGCCCGCCGTGCGTGTGACCCGATAACTGTAAATGGAACCCGGCAAGCGCCGCAGCGAACGCCGACCGCGGCTGATGTGCGAGCAGCAGCTTCACCGGCGCATCACTCGGCGCGCCGGCCATCGCCGCTGCAGGATCGCTGCGTTGCGCGAGATCGAAATGGTGCGCGCTGAAATCGGTCACGCCGGCGACGACGACCGCCTCGCCTTTGTGGTTGAGCACGACGTGCTCGTTCA
>JBDTMS010000741.1:0-2896 GCA_039934195.1 Betaproteobacteria bacterium | reverse complement strand
CGACACGGCGATCAACAACATGTCGCAAGGGTTATGCTTCTTTGATGGCAAACAGCGCCTGATTGTCTGCAATGATCTCTATGCGGAGATGTACAAGCTAACTCGGGATCTGGTTCGTCCTGGAACCACGTTGCGTGAAATAGTCGACCACCGATTTGCGGCGGGTTGCTTTCCGGACATGACCCGCGCGGAATACATGCTTTGGCGTAGCTCAATCGCGATTTCGCTAGTTCCGTCCGACACCGTGCTTGAACTGAAGGACGGTCGGACTATCGCCGTGCATCACCAGCCAATGCCAGACGGCGGTTGGGTAGCTACTCACGACGACATCACCGAGCGCAAGCGCGCAGAGGTCGCCCTCCAGCGTGCTAACCAGAAACTGGAACAACTCGCGCTGCACGATCCGCTCACCGGCCTTGCTAACCGGCGCAAATTCGTCGAGCGCTTCGCCTATGAAATGGCGCGCGCAGACCGCATCCGGACGCCGCCGTCGCTGCTCATGGTCGACATAGATCACTTCAAGGCCGTCAATGACAAATATGGACATCTCGCCGGCGATGCCTGTCTTAAGGCGGTCGCCGGCGTCCTCGCGGACAGTGTACGTGCGGTCGATCTCGTGGCACGCTTCGGTGGGGAGGAGTTCGCCGTCCTGCTGCCGGAAACATCGGTTGCTCAATCACTGCTCGCGGCGGAGCGCTTACGCTCTAAGGTCCAAGCACAGCCCGTTAGCATTGGCGATAGCGCGCCACCCCTGGCAATAACCATCAGTGTGGGCGCAACCAGCCTGGCTGACTTCACGACAAGCTTAGATGAAATCCTCGCCCGCGCCGACGAAGCGGTCTACCGCGCCAAGCGCGCCGGGCGCAACCAAGTCTGCGTCTCGAGACCGTTGTGAAGCGGAACGTCACATGGACCGTGGAGACCGCGCAAGGCTAGCTCTACCTAGAGAACTGTCACAGATACAGTCTCGGCGCTCACTGGAGTTTGTCGCATACGCCGATCTCCAGATAAGGAGTATCTCGATGTGATGGGCCGTCTGCTACGTATCCGAAGAAGTATCCGGTCAGAAAGCGGAGCGTCTTCTTACTGAACCTAAAGTCTTGCAATCCTCGACAGGACAACACGCCTGCCTTCGAGAAATCGCCTCTACACTGGGCAACGCTTAAATCAAAGCCAACCTTCATGACGTGCCAGGTCGCCGGC
The DNA here is from genome assembly GCA_039934195.1 of Betaproteobacteria bacterium. Lineage (GTDB taxonomy): Bacteria > Pseudomonadota > Gammaproteobacteria > Burkholderiales > SHXO01 > SHXO01. Next base: position 1,693 of record JBDTMS010000741.1, on the reverse strand, counting down.
CGGTCGGTCAACTCTTCTGCCCCACTACCAGCAACTCGTTTCACGATGTACTTTTGCTGCGTGCTAAATGTGACCGCCTCCCAAGAATTGGTGACCTCGTTCAGTTTAAAACCCGTGCTGGCCTCGGATAGACATACGTAGCTTTCGTTAGCCTCAGGCGCAGCGAATGCCGGGGCGATCCATAGCGTCATCACCATCAACAAAATCGGCTCAGCGTTTCGCATGTACCGACGACCCTCGCCACTGATAACGGGACTTGCGAGTCGCGCGCAATTGTCCAAGATCAGCATCCCGCGAGGTCGGCCAATGAGTAATCGCGTTCTTTGCTTGGGCAGCAGGTGACTGTTTCCGAGTCACGTGACACCGTAAAGAATCGCCGTTAAGAACGTGGGAATGATACGGTGGCCACGTCGATGTCCACCCGACGGTCGCGTTGCAGACACGCCACTACTTTTACGCTCTTCGGTCCCGCACACTCGCCAGGTTTAGTGAGCGGGTCTCCCTTTCCTTTCCCCTGCGCCGCGACGTGATCAGCTAAAACGCCTTTGCCAACTAGATAAGCTTTAACGGCGTTGGCGCGGCTGTTCGATAAGGTCACGTTGTACTCATCGCTTCCGATGCGGTCAGTATGGCCAACCACGCTAATCATGTCGTACTTCGTGTCGGCAAGTTGGGCAACTAGTTCATCAAGCAGTGTCCTGCCCTGCGGCTTTAGTGTCGCCTTGTCGAAGTCGAAGAAGGTGTCGGCCGAAAGATTGATCTTATGCGGTTCGGCTAACGATGCCGCGGCAGGAAGCGCCGCTTCCACGAACGGAACAACCTTCGCCCGCTCCGGTGCTGAAGCGAGAGGTGTCGCCGGCGCATGCACATCGGTCAACGCGTTCGGATCGCACGCAGGTATGCCTGCATCTGCGGTATAGATGCTGGTGTGCCAGCACAACCCGGTCCCGCTCATTACCACCGTCGGAGTACGATTGGTATCGACGACATAACCTGGGTTGCTCGGCTCTTGCGAGAAAGCTACCCCAGATAGCGACGTGCAAACGATACCAGCCAAGATAAATGCTTGTGCTGATTTCATGTGTGACTCCTATTCGACCAACTTGAATATAAGCAGAACCGAACTGTCTTGCTAAACGTTCCGATCATTTGAGACGTGATCCTCACTAAGCGATCACCGCCAAGGAACGATGTGCATCGCGACCGCGACCCGCCTTTCTAGACCGAACCAACTTGCATTCGCTTCCATCCACGAAGGCCCAGAAACGCCAAACCGGCCGATAGCATCGCAAGACTGCCAGGCTCAGGTACCGGCAAAGTGCTTGCCGTAACCGGCGAAGCATCGACCGTAAACTCGGTCAGCACAAAGTTTCCGTTATAGCTTTGGCGGCCAGGGCCGCTCATCGGAAGCGACGGATCCGTCAACGCTTCCAGGCGAATACCCGTAATGTTCGCCATCGAGGTAAACGCGGAGATTGTATAAACGGATGTCTCCGGATTCACGCCGCTCGCCAGAACAGAGCCATCGGCCTGCGCGTTAAGAAACGAGCCGCCCGTGGCCGACGCCGAGATCGGCGCCAGAACCGTCCAGTTCGCGGTGACATCGCCGTTCGTAGCGACTCCATCGGCGAACTCTGAGCGTGCATCGGACGTCACCGATAGACGGAATCGACCGAGATTGTGGCCGCCGTTC
>JBDTMS010000740.1:0-2899 GCA_039934195.1 Betaproteobacteria bacterium | reverse complement strand
AGGAGAAAGCGGGAGGTGCTCGAGACGAGAATGCGCGCAGCGGCTTGCTCAGATGGACCGAAGCGCCGGGCGCGAGCAGGTATTGCAAAACCGTCGAGGCGGCCCAGAATTGCGGGCCGGTATCCAGCAGCGCGGCACCCATGGCCGCGCACTGCACGCACTTGTCGCAGACTTTTTGGTGCGGGAGTTGCTGATCTTGATTGCCGCTGCCGCTGGTCGTGCTGCCCAGATGTGTAGCCGCGTGCGACAGCGCGACCTGCTGACCGAGCAGGAGGCACAGTATTACGAAAGCATGCAGTAAGAAGCGCGGTGTGCGCATTGCGATTTGTGTTGTGCAGTCGACGTTGCGCTAAAGCGCAGCAGCATTCGGACGCTAAAAGTCTAGCCTACATGTCCGCCGATGCAAAGCTGCATGCGAATACATCGGAACACTCATCATGGTCTACCATGCACCCCGGAGGCCAAACCCGGATATTTCATGCAGGATATTTCTGCCGCTACTTCACCGATCAGGGGGAAACCACATGGCGTTTGAACGTAGAGACGGGCAGCTCGCACCTGTGAGCCGGCGCGTTTTCCTGGCCGCTTCGAGTGCGTTGGGCGCAGCGTTTCTATTGCCGCCTGGGTCGCACGCGGCCGACATCAAGCGTATCGGTGGCCCGGTAACCGTCAATGGCAAGCGCGCCACGAACAAGACCCCGATCCGCGGCGGCGACACGGTACAGACCGGCGCCGGCAGCATGGTGGTGTTCGTGATCGGCAAAGATGCGTTTCTGCTGCGCCAGAATGCACGCGTGACGTTCGACAAGGCCGACGGGGATGGCGCGATCGGCGGTCTCAAGGTGATGAACGGCGGCCTGCTCGCGGTGTTCGACAAAGGCGCGCGTCGCATTCAAACCGCGAATGCGACCGCGGGCATTCACGGCACCGGCGTCTATCTCGAAGCGCATCCGGATCACACGTATTTCTGCACCTGCTACGGCGAGGTCGATCTGCGCGACAAGACCGGCGAGAGTCACAAGCTGGTGGTTTCCGGTTACCACACCGCCAATCTCATCTACGCGAAGCCGACCAACGGCAAGATGATCGCTTCGGTTCCGTCCCGGCATCACACCGACGAAGAGCTGATCATGCTGGAGAAGCTGGTGGGCAGGACGTCGCCGATTCTCAATCGCGATCAGAAATTAAAAGAGGGCGCCGAGCCCGAGCAAGACGCGCTGCCGAAGAAGGCGCCGGAACCGAAAGCGGAAGAGCCGCGCAAGCTGGAGCCGGAAGCGAAACCGGAGCCGCAGCCAAAAGCACAAGCGCAACCCAAGCCAGAACCGAGACCGGAACCGTCTGCCAAAGCGGAATCGCCCCTGCAGTCGGCACCAGAAGCGCAAGCCGGGCCGAATCCCAAACCGGCGCCGAAGTCGAAGGCCGAAGCCGCGCCGAAAGGAAAGAAGCGCGCCGAGAAAAAGCCGAAGCCGAAGGTGCAAAAGCCGGAGCCCAAGGTGCAAAAGCCGGAGCCTGCACCGGTCAAACCGCCGTCCGACGACGATTTGCCGCCCGAGCTCAGAGGCGATCCGCCATCGCCGCCCCCGCCGCCCCCACCGCAGGAACCGGAGTACCGGTTACCGCCGCCGCGGCTGGATTAACGACGTTTCCATCCGCTTGCTCGCCTAGATCGTGCGAGCGGATCGGTTTAGAAGTCGTCCAGCGCCGCGTCGCGAGTCAGATGCGCGATGTCGCCCCAGCTCTCCATCGACCAGCGCTGCCTCTCGCAGCTCACGAAGTTGAGGCTGGCATTGAATACCGGGAAGTTGCGCGGCAGCTCGAGCGGCATCTGATTGACCAGCCGGTAGAGCGCATCGAGAACGCCGCCATGCGTCACGACGACGATGCGTTGTCCCGAATGCTTATCGGCAAGATCGTTGAACACGCCGGCCACGCGCGTGAACGTCTGACGCACGCTTTCGCCCTCCGGCACAACGTGATCGGGGTCGCGTGTTCTGAAGCGCGCGTAGTCTGCAGGATGCGCGCGTTCGCACTCGGTGCCGGTCAAACCTTGAAATACGCCGAGATGCCGCTCGCGCAGCCGCGGCTCCTCGATCGCGGGCTTGTGCGTGCGATCGACGAGCGGCTGCGCCGTTTGCAACGTGCGGCCGAGATCGCTGCTGTATAGCGCATCGAATTTCTCGTTAGCCAGCCGATTGCCCACGAGGACGGCTTGCGCCAACCCTTCGTCATTGAGCGGACTGTTCAGATGACCTTGAATACGGCCCTGCGCGTTCCATGCCGTTTCGCCGTGGCGAACGACGATAAATTGCGTCTTGCTCATAGCGAGATGCATTCGGTTATTCGGGCACGCGGCACACCAATCCTTTCAGGTATTCGCCTTCGGGGAACGGCAGCGCAACCGGGTGATCCGGCGCGGCGCTGAGCCAATGCAGAATCTGTGCATCGATGCCGGCGTCCAGCGCGGCGCCGGCCACGATCTTCTGGAATAAGTCACGCGATATGCCGCCGGAGCACGAAAACGTCAGCAGCAAACCGCCGGGGCGCAGCAACTTCAACGCGAGCAGATTGATGTCCTTGTAGCCGCGCGACGCGCGTTCGGCCAAAGCGGCCGTCGGTGCGAACTTCGGGGGATCGAGAATCACCACGTCGAACTTGCGGTTCTGGTCGCGCATCCGGCGCAGCACGTGAAACACATCGCCTTCGACAAGCGTAGCGGGCGGCAGACGGTTCAACTCGACGTGTGCCGCCGCCGCCGTCAACGCCGAAGCCGAGCTGTCGACGGCAGTGACAGACGTCGCGCCGCCGGCCAGCGCAGCGACCGTGAAGGCGCCGGAATAGCAAAAGCAATCGAGCACTTCGCGGCCGTGTGCGAGCTTGCGCGCCAGCGCGCGGTTGTCGC
>JBDTMS010000739.1:0-2902 GCA_039934195.1 Betaproteobacteria bacterium | reverse complement strand
GCAACCCATTGCGGATGAGGGGCGAGGTCCTGCCGTGCTCCCATAACGTTTCTTCCCTGGTTAATCACAAGTATCGACGCCGGTCTCGTAGCTGAATAAACATCCGCGTTCGATCGTATAACGAAGCCATTCTCGGTGAAATAGAGTGCGAGCTCCGTGCGTTTACCGTCCTAGTTTGACGCTCTTAATCAGCACCGATTTTTCGTAGATAGGGATTGCTCGACGTGCAGAAACGTCGTTGCTTCTACTGTACAAGCGAACTTCGGGACAGCAGCGAAGTAGACCATTTCGTCCCCTGGCCTCGCTACCCTCGGGATCTTGGGCACAACTTCGTCGTGGCGCATCGACGCTGTAATGCGGGCAAGAGAGATTTCTTGGCGGACGTGCCACACCTGGCAGTTTGGCGCGAGCGCAACGAGACCCATGACCGCGAGTTGCAACAGATTTTTTCGGGCGTTCGGATCCTGCATGATTGAACACATCCCACCAAGTCGCCGAATGGTCGTACAACGCTGCAGAGCAAGTTGGTGGACTGGTATGGGTAGGCGACCGCGTAACCAAACCGCTCGCACTTGCCTGGCGCACCGCGTTGCGCCCAAAGGGACCGATTGAGGGAATCCCATCGGGTTAAACCGCTCTTCATTAGATGTATATACTTTCCGTATTCCACCCAATAACCGGAAAGTAAGGAGTCATGGCATGAGCAAGACACGGGCGTTGCAGAAAATCAAAGTGGAGGCGCCAAGCACTGTAAACCGGAAAGTTACTCCGATTCGAGAATCGAACAAGGCGCTGCGTCCGCGTGAGTATCTCAAGCCCGACGAGATGGAACGATTGATGGTTGCCGCTGCGAAGGCGGGCCGATACGGCCACCGAGACGCGACGCTGATGCTGTTAACTTATCGGCATGGTTTGCGCGTGTCCGAGCTGGTCGCGCTACGGTGGGATCAGGTTGATCTCAAGTCGGGCCTGCTTCATGTTAACCGTAATAAAAACGGGATCGACTCGGTGCAGCCGCTGCGGGGTCCTGAGCTGCGTGCTTTGCGGCGAATGCAGCGAGAGGGCAGCGTCGGTGCGTACGTGTTTATGACCGAGCGCGGTGGACCAATGACGACTGACAATGTGCGCAAGCTGGTTCAACGAGCGGGGCAGGCGGCTCGCCTACCGTTCTCGGTCCATCCGCATATGCTGCGTCACGCGTGTGGTTACAAACTTTCAAATGATGGACACGACACGCGCGCGATCCAGCAATACTTAGGACACAAAAACATCCAGCACACCGTGCGGTACACCGAACTCAGCCCCCAGCGGTTCAAGAATTTCTGGAAAGATTGAGGATGGAACTTACCTGCCCGATCGTTGCATCCCCCCGCAAGAAGGACCGGTAGCAAGTCGACCCCAAAAAGTAGGAGTCCCATTGGAGGGACTCGACTATTGATCGCCGCATTCTTTTTCGTGGCCTCCTCAAAAAAATATAAATTTTTTGGAAGAAAAAACTTGAATGCGCACCGCGAGTTTGCCTGACGGCCGATTGCGCCTACCGGGCACGATTGCCGATGAACCGGCTTTTTCGCACGAGCGAGCGCCATGGCACATCACGCTAATGGTAAAGAGGCCTAGCGCATCGCCCTTTCACCTGCGGTAACCGGGGTTCAAATCCCCCTGGGGACGCCAGTAGTCGAGAATCAACCCCACAATGCAGGGGGTGCACTCCCATGCGCGAGCGATGGTCAGGTTTCGCCGCTCGCCTTTCTAGGCGTAAGTATGTGTGCTAAAAAACGCACCGCGGTTCGAGCTTGGATCATGCGAGGACGTTGCCTGAGAAGCCGTCGGCATTGCGTGAAGACGACCTAAGACCCCCCATCACCTTCGCCCGTGCGGAAGGCAGAACACAGCTTGCTGCGCCGCTTGTAATACGGCGTGAAGTTACATCCGTCAGTCGTTTCTTCGACTCTTCAATCACGTAGACACTAGCAACGCGACTCCGCGAAGCAACACCGACGCCACGCGTGCATCGTATTTCTCCACCGTTCGCACGTCGCAGCCGACTTGTTTGCAATGCTTCCATAAGTCGGCCCATTCTCCTTTTTGCGCCGCGAAGTGTTGCTTCACGAGATGGCGCACCATATGCGAGTGGCTTGGCCGACCTGTACGACTGCGGCAGCCGATGATCGGATCTGTGATCGACGCGCCCGGTCGCCAGGCACGTAGCGATACCAGCATTGGGCGTAAGCTACCTCGACTTGATCAGCGTGTCTTGGCGTGGAGTCGATCATCGAAGCCGCTTGTCAGTCGGCGACCGTCATGTCGGCATCGAACGAATCAGGCCTTTTATAATCTTCCCGAGTTGCGCGGGAGCTGGATAGAACCGATCGTATACGTAACGCGCAAATGGGTTGTTCTAGGCGGGCAAGTTGTAGTCGTTGTCTTTGGCGGTGGAACCCGGCTTTGTACTATTGCGGCCCCGAGCGATGACCGCCTTTGCGCGGCTGAACAACTTCTCTAGCGGATCATCGTCCTCTGCATTGCGTTCGTCCTTACGCTTAGCCTGGGAGAGCACCGGCATAGGATCGATGATGTGCCACGCCGGCAGTGATGACAAAAGACTGCTCATCAAAACCCCGCCCCGCAGCAGCCACATGACGTAACCGATAGAGACGGATACAGTAACGGCGACGGTCGACCCGATTATCTTTTTCTCGAGGCTGATCTGGTCGTCTACGTCACTGCGCATGTGATTTAGCTCACTCACCCAGTGATCGTTTCTTAACGTGGATTTGTAGGCGGCGAGCGCGGCGGGATCAGCCGTCGCTGTGTAGTTCATTGGGTCGAATGCGGCTGCATCGAGCGGCGGCGCGGCTGGATTTAAAAGCATGGCGAGCTGGATAGCCGCCTTCTGAGT
>JBDTMS010000738.1:0-2908 GCA_039934195.1 Betaproteobacteria bacterium | reverse complement strand
GCGTGGCCGGTTTGCTCTCCAGCGCGCGTTCGACATAGAGCTTCTGCACGAGAATCATCAGCGCCACCATCAGCGGGACGGCAAACAAAACCCCGAGCAGGCCGAACAGCAGTCCGAACACGATGACCGCCGTGATACCCAACGCGGGTGGCAATTCCACCGCCCACTTCTGAATGAGCGGCATCAATACATTGCCTTCGAGCTGATGCATGGCCAGGTACAGCAGCCCGACATAGAGCGCGTCCGTTGGCCCGAGCGTAAAGCCCATCAATATCGCTGGAATCGCGGAAATAATCGGGCCGATGAATGGAATGAATTCCAGCAACGCCGTGATCAACGCGAGCGGCATCGCCAGCGGTATGCCGAGCAGCGACAGGCCGGCGAAGGCGAAAATACCGACTGAAACCATCGCGATCACTTGACCCAGCAGCCACTTGCGCAGGCCCACGCCGGCCGCTTCCATCGCGGCGATTGTGGGAGCGCGCGCGGCAACCGGCAGAAGACGGGCGAGGCCGCGGCGATGCAGGCCGGGGTCCGCGGCGAGATATAAACCAACGAAGATAATAAAGATGACGTCGGTCAGCGCGCCGAGCGTCGACGTTGCGAAGTGCGCGACGCCGGATACGGCGCCGCCCGCGTTGTCCTTGATCGCGCCGGTCGACTGCACGATCGTGTTGCCGATGCTGGATTGCTGCAGCCAGCCTTTGGCTTTCTGAATCGCGTCGGGCAATACTTTTTCAAGGTCGCCGAGCTGGCCGGAAACCTGGCCGCCGACCAGCCAACCCGTCAGTCCCAGCACCGCGATGATGAGCAACACGGCGATGGCGAACGACGGCCGCTCACCTAAACCGGTGACCCGCACTATGGTCCGCATCAGTGTGCGTAGCGCCGTGGCGAGCAAGACGGCGCCGAAGATCATCATGACGACGCTGGAAATGCGCCAAAGCACCACCACCGCTGCGGCAATCGCAACTGCGATAAGGACCTGATAGGTATATCGGGCGAGCGATCCTCGGCTCGCGGTCTCTTCAGTCGCTGGCGTCACAGCGATTGCTCCTCTGCGTTGTTATGCCGTTCGGGCACCGGCGTTGCGCGATCTAGGCGTTAGAAGAACGTATCCCCTTTCGGTTCGGCTGGTTCGACAATAAAACGCGCTGATCCGCCTAGCCCTGCGGTTCGTCCATCATGCCGATGATGTGCTCTATCTGTTCGAGCGTCGGCGGCGACCCGTCGCTCTGTACACACGCAGCGCTGCCGGCAGCAACAGCGAAGCGCAGATGGCTCTCGCCCGACGCAAGCGGCGAGCGGAGCAAGCTAAACAGCATGCCGCCGACGCTGGCGTCGCCTGCACCGATGGCATCGTTCGTATGCACACGAATCGCGGTTTGTTCCAGCGCAGTTTCGCCCTCGTGTAACCCAGCGCCACGCTCGCCTCTGGTGACGAGGATCTTCGCGGCCGAGTTCATCGTACGCAGTCGTTGCAATGCGTCCGCTGCATCGGGCGTGCGAAACAGACCGATAAGATCGTCTTCCGATACTTTGATGAGGTTCGCGCGCTCAGCGACATAGCGCAGAGTCCAGTCGTAATCCTTAGTCATGACGTTGCGAAAATTGGGATCGTAGCTGACCCGCCTGCCCGCAGCGACGACTGCATCGAGCAGCGCCCGCAGTGTGCTTCGCAACGGTTCGCGGGTTAGGCTGATGCCGCCGAAATGTACCCATTCGGCCGCCTCCAGCCATCCAGAGGGTAAACGCGCGGGTGCGAAATACAGATCCGCACTGTCAGCGCCGATGAACGAATATTCCGGCGGCGCAGATCCGTGCACCATCGCGAGCAGTGCTGGCTTTGCGTATCGCTGCAGAAAGCGCGCATCCAATCCGGCGCGCTGGCTCGACGCGAGAATCTCGTCGCCGAACCGATCGTCGCTAATGCCACCGGCAAACGCGCTGGGGATGCCGAGCGCCGCGACGATTCGCGCGACGTTCCAGCCGGCACCGCCGGGGCGCGACCGCCATTCGTTGTTACCGACGCGAATGAAATCGGTGAGCGCTTCGCCTGCGGATACGACGCGCGGCAGCGCCGGCTCATTCACCCAGATACGCCTGGCGAACCTGCGGATCGCACAGCAACGTCGTGCAATCGCCCTGCAAAGTGATGCAGCCGCTCTCCATCACGTAGCCGCGCCGGCTCAGCTCCAGCGCGAGCTTGGCGTTCTGTTCGACCAACAGCACCGTGACTCCCTGCTCCGCGACTTTGCGGATCGTCTCGAAGATCCGCTGCACCATCAGGGGCGCGAGGCCCATGCTCGGCTCATCGAGCAGCAGCAGCTTGGGTGCGCTCATCAGCGCGCGGCCAATCGCGAGCATCTGCTGCTCGCCACCGGAGAGCGTGCCCGCGGTTTGCCGATTGCGTTCGCGCAGCCGCGGCAGCAATTGGTAGACGCGCGCCAGATCCTGCTTGATCGCAGCGTTGTCGTTGCGCGCGTAAGCACCCATTGCGAGATTTTCTGCCACCGTCAAGCGGCCGAATACCTGACGGCCTTCTGGCACCAGCGCCAGACCGCGCTCGACCAGCGTGTAAGACGGCGCGCCGGTAATGTCGACGCCGGCGTAAGTTACGCGGCCGGCAACGGGTGCGAGAATGCCGCAGATCGCTTTCAACGTGGACGTCTTACCGGCGCCGTTGGCACCGATCAGCGCAACCACTTCGCCTTCGCGCACGGTGAGATCGATTCCCTTGACGGCGTTGATGCCCCCATAGGCGATCTTCAAGCCTTCGATTTCGAGCAACGTCATGGGAGTGCGCCGCCTAGATACGCTTCGATGACGAGCGGGTCGCGTTGTACTTGCGCCGGCGCCCCTTCGGCGATCTTCTTGCCGTAGTCGAGCACGACGACGCGATCGCACA
>JBDTMS010000737.1:0-2911 GCA_039934195.1 Betaproteobacteria bacterium | reverse complement strand
CTGTGCAACACGCAATCGGCGAGCATCGCGCGCCTGTCGGTGGCATGATCGAACTGGGCGCGAGCGTGTCGTTTCTCGATCGGCGCAGCGGTCGGTATTGCGAGCAAGTAGAAACCGATGACAGACGCTCAATCGGCATTTGGGGCTGCTTCGCGAGCCCGACAGGATTTCTGAAAAACGCAACTGCAAGCGAACCATCATGCCAAAATTCAAAGTCGGCGATCACGTAACCTGGAACTCCGAGGCCGGGCACGTCAGCGGAAACATCATTGCGGTGCATACTAAAGATGTCGACTACAAAGGCTATACGCATCACGCGAGCAAAGATGATCCGCAGTATGAAATCCAGAGCGACAAAACCGATCACATTGCAATGCATAAAGGCGCGGCGTTGACGAAGGCAAACCGCCGAGGGAGTTGAGCAACGGTCCAACGGCTGCGAAGCATTTGCGTGCCCTTTTTCTTGGATTGTTCATCGTTATGAATGACACAAAACGGCGAAGACCGGTCTTCTTCGATCTGATGCAGATTCAGATGCCCGTGGGTGCGTTGACGTCCATTACGCATCGGGTCTCCGGCATGCTATTGGCGCTCGGCATTCCCTTCGGCATCTACGTTCTCGATTTGTCGCTGCAGGGTCCGGCCGGCTATGCCGATGCGATCGCCTTGCTCGACAAGTTGCCGGTCAAACTCGCAACTATCGCCGCGATCTGGGCGCTGGCGCACCACTTGTTCGCCGGGATACGTCACCTGCTGAGCGATATCGATATCGGCTCGCTGCTGCCGGCCGCGCGTCGCAGTGCGTGGATCGTGAATCTTGCCGGCATCGCCGTGGCGCTGCTCGCGGCCGGTGTGCTGCTATGAGGAAAACCGTCACGGGGCTTCGGGCCTGGATGGTGCAGCGGCTAAGCGCAGTCTATATGTTGCTGTTCATCCTATTTTCCTTGATCCATTTCGCTGTGGACCCGCCGCATTCCTACCGGGCTTGGCATGGCTGGATGATGCGCTCGAGTGTAAGCATATTCAGCGCTGTCTTTTTTGCCGCATTGCTGGCGCATGCCTGGGTCGGTGTCCGCGATGTCATCATGGACTACGTGCATTCGGTTGCATTTCGCGTATTCCTGCTCGCGGCACTGGGTTTCGGCCTCACGGCAGCGGCAATGTCGGTGATGCGAATTTTCTGGATGGGCCGCTACGCGACCGCGGTTTGAGCTCGAAGCAAAGCATCAGGAGGCGACAATGCAATTCTCGATTTTCCGATACAACCCGGAACGCGATTCCAAGCCGTACATGGAGGATTTCGAGATCGAGCCGGGCCCGTCCGATCGCATGCTGTTGGACCTCATTCTGCGTATCAAGGTCCAGGACGACTCCCTCACCATCAGAAAGTCTTGCCGCGAAGGTGTGTGCGGATCCGACGCGATCAACATCAACGGCCGCAATGGGCTCGCGTGTATCACCCCAGTCAGGGAGCTAAAAGAGCCGGTAGTTTTACGTCCGCTGCCGAGCTTTCCCGTCATTCGCGACCTCGTGGTCGACATGACTCAATTTTTCCAACAGTATTATTCGATCCAACCCTACTTGATCAACGACGAACCGGTTCCGGAAAAGGAACGTCTTCAGTCGCCCGAGGATCGCGCGAAGCTCGATGGCTCGTACGAATGCATCTTGTGCGCGTGCTGCACGAGCCAGTGCCCTTCGTCGTGGTGGAACCCGGACAAGTTCGTCGGCCCGGCCGGCCTCATCCAGGCATATCGCTTTCTTGTGGACAGCCGAGATCGAGCCACGCAAGAGCGTCTGGATGATTTGAACGATCCTTACAGGTTGTTCCGTTGCCGCACCATCATGAACTGCACCGAGGTTTGCCCCAAGAATCTAGTTCCGTCTCGCGCCATCGAGAAGATCAGGCTGATGATGGTGAAAGATTCGCTGTGATCAACCACGAGGCCCGACAAGACGACACCCGTGCAGTTGAGGTTTTTTCGAGCGGCTACGAAACATTTGGCTGCACACAGTCATCGATGCCAATCGGAGATCGATTCGGCGTTCTCCGCTTCGACCGGGTAAGCCGACACACGCGGCTCATGATTCAGTGCGATCGCCACTTCGCGCGCCAAGTCTTCGACAAATTTCGGGTTGTCGTACGCCTTTTCCGGCATGTACTTCGCACGGGGACGTTTCAGCAGGCCGTACACTGCACACGAGGCGCTGCGTGCGGCAATGACGATCAGCTTTCGATGGCCATTTCACCCGTCGTTTCCGCGTCGATGGTGATGTGCGAGCGCTGACTGTGAGCGCCGTGGTCGGATATCTGTTTCGAACATGGACATAGGCTCGTCGCCGGAACGATGACGAGCATCCTCCCGACAACGCTTTTGTGCTGTGCGTAGTCGAGAAAAGCCAGTGCCAGGCGCTCGAGCGTACTCAGCCGATGCTGCCATTGGGTTAGCTATGTTGAAGGGGTCGCCACGCTCCGACGACTTTGCAAGCGAATCTCTGGGATACAACACCTAGCCAATCGCTCAGCATTGATCACTAGGTTGCGTCCAGCTCTCAGCTGGTATCGATCTTGAATTGCCCGATCACCGATCACTGCACATGCGGTCCAAGCTAAGCGAGAAAGTACCGCCCCGCATGTAAATCTTGCAACACGAGGCGGCTCAGCGTGCTCACTGACCGTCGACTTGGTCCTCGTCGTCGTCCACCGTGTCGTCGGCTATATCTTCGACACCATCAGGAAATATGTCGCGTGCGTCGCCTGCGTCTCGGCCAGCGGAAGCACGCTCGCCGGTGCCCGACGCGTCGCTATCGCTATCCAGATTGGCATCGCCGATATCGGGCCCCGCAGTATCGCGCGACACCGCGCCATCGGGATCCTCATTGGTGCCGGTATCAAGGCCGATGCCGAGCT
>JBDTMS010000736.1:0-2917 GCA_039934195.1 Betaproteobacteria bacterium | reverse complement strand
GTCGGAATGCGGATCTTGGTTTCCGATCCGCGCGCGGCATCCTCGAGCGTGATTTCCAGGTTGTAGCGCAGATCTGCGCCGCGATAAACATTCGAGCGCCCGCGCCCCGCGCCGCCGAAAATTTCGCCGAAGATGTCGCCGAAAGCATCTGCAAAGCCGCTTGCGAAGCCCGCTCCGCCGGCACCGCCACCGGCGTGCGCGTCGATGCCGGCATGGCCATAGCGGTCGTAGAGGGCGCGCTTGTCCGAGTCGCACAAAATTTCGTACGCCTCTTTGGCTTCTTTGAATCGATCTTCCGATTTCGGATCGGCGTTGCGATCCGGATGGTGCTGCATAGCCAGCTTGCGAAACGCCTTCTTGATCTCGTCTTCTGAAGCCTCGCGGGCGACGCCGAGCGCTTCGTAGTAATCGCGTTTAGCCATGTCTTTCGAACTCTCCGCTGCAGACGACAATCGGCCGAGTCCACACTGACGCGTAGCGCGCCAGCCGAGAGACTCGGCCTGAGGGCGCCACCGTCCGTCGGTGGCGCCCAGTTACCGGATGACGATGATCGGCGCTTGAGCGCTTAGTTCTTCTTGTCTTTCACTTCTTCGAACTCGGCATCGACTACATCGCCTTCGCCGTGTTGCTCGCCGGGCTGCGCGGCGCCGGCCGCGCCGGCCGCACCCTCGCCCCCCGGCTGCGCGTACATCTTCTCGCCCAGCTTTTGTGCCGCTTCGGACAGCTCACGCGTACGCGACTCGATCGCATCCTTGTCGCTGCCCTTCAATGCTTCTTCGAGTGCGCTGATAGACGATTCGATCTTCGACTTCTCATCCGCACCGAGCGTGGCGCCATGCTCGCCGAGCGCTTTGCGGACGGTGTGCAAGGTACTGTCGGCTTGATTGCGCGTGTCGACCAACTCGCGCGCCAGGCGATCTTCTTCCGCGTGCGCTTCGGCGTCCTTCACCATGCGCTGGATCTCGGCTTCGCTCAATCCCGAGCTCGCCTTGATCGTGATCTTGCTTTCCTTGCCGGTCGCCTTGTCGCGCGCCGATACGTGCAAGATGCCGTTGGCGTCGATGTCGAACGTCACTTCAATCTGCGGCATGCCGCGCGCGGACGGCGGAATACCCTCGAGATTGAACTGGCCGAGGCTCTTGTTATCGCGCGCCATCTCGCGTTCGCCCTGCAGTACGTGAATCGTCACGGCGGACTGATTGTCATCGGCGGTCGAGAACACCTGCTGCGCTTTGGTCGGCACCGTCGTGTTTTTCTGAATCAATTTGGTCATGACACCGCCGAGCGTTTCGATACCCAGCGACAACGGCGTGACGTCGAGCAGCAAAACGTCTTTGACGTCACCCTTGAGCACACCACCCTGGATCGCGGCCCCGACTGCTACGGCCTCATCCGGATTGACGTCCTTGCGCGGCTCTTTGCCGAAGATCTCCTTGACCTTTTCCTGCACCTTCGGCATGCGCGTCATGCCGCCGACCAGAATGACGTCGGAAATATCGGACAGCTTGACGCCGGCGTCTTTGATCGCCATGCGGCACGGCTCCACCGTCTTTTCGATTAGATCTTCGACCAGGCTTTCCAGCTTGGCGCGGGTAACCTTCACCGCCAAGTGACGCGGTCCACTGGCATCGGCCGTGATGTAGGGCAGATTGATTTCCGTCTGCGCCGTCGATGACAGCTCGATCTTGGCCTTCTCTGCAGCTTCCTTCAGTCGCTGAAGCGCGAGAATATCTTTGCGCAAATCGACGCCCTGGTCTTTGCGGAACTCGTCGGCAACGTAATCCATCAAGCGTTGATCGAAATCTTCGCCGCCGAGGAACGTGTCGCCGTTGGTAGCCAGCACTTCGAACTGATGCTCTTTATCGACTTCGGCAATCTCGATGATCGACACGTCGAACGTGCCACCGCCCAGATCGTATACCGCGATCTTGCGGTCGCCTTCTTTCTTGTCCAGGCCGAACGCCAGCGCGGCCGCGGTCGGCTCGTTGATGATGCGTTTGACTTCCAGGCCAGCGATACGCCCGGCGTCCTTGGTTGCCTGGCGCTGCGAATCGTTGAAGTAAGCGGGGACGGTGATGACCGCCTCGGTTACGGTTTCACCCAGATAGTCTTCCGCCGTCTTCTTCATTTTCATCAGAATCTGGGCGGACACTTCCTGCGGGGCCATTTTCTTACCGTGCGCTTCGACCCAGGCATCGCCGTTCTGCGCCTGCATAATAGAGTAGGGCACGAGCTTGACGGCTTTCTGCACTTCTTTATCGGTGAACCGGCGACCGATCAGCCGCTTCACGGCGTAGATCGTGTTCTTGGGATTGGTAATTCCCTGGCGCTTGGCCGGCGTGCCGACCAGAACCTCGCTGTCGTCGGTGTACGCGACGACCGAGGGCGTGGTGCGCGAGCCTTCCGAGTTTTCGATCACCTTGGGCTTGCCGTTCTCCATGATTGCGACGCAGGAGTTCGTGGTGCCTAAGTCGATGCCGATAATTTTTGCCATTTGCTTATTCCTCGCTTTCGATTCTTGAGACTGCGGTCGCTGACGTAGAGCCTTAGTTTTGGGTGCGTGATGTGCGTTTCAAGCGCGGATCGAGCGCCGTTGCGACTAAATGCCGGCCGGCTGCTCGTTCGGCTTGGAGACGGTAACCAGTGCCGGGCGCAAAACCCGGTCTTGCAACTGATAGCCTTTTTGCAGCACATGCACGACGGTATTCGCCGGCTTGTCCGACTCGACCGTGGTCATCGCCTGGTGCTTGTAAGGATCGAATTTTTCGCCGGCCGCCGGGTTGATTTCCGTGATCGAGAACTTGTCGAACGCAGAATCGAGCTGGCGCAAAGTGAGCTCGATGCCTTGGCGCAGCGCCTCGAAGGTCGAGCGGTCGACCGCGAGGCCGGCCTCGAGACTATCTCTGACCGGTAACAG
>JBDTMS010000735.1:0-2923 GCA_039934195.1 Betaproteobacteria bacterium | reverse complement strand
GGGAACAGATGACTTACTACCGGCAGATTGAACGCTTCCGCCATGCCCGCGACCTTCATCCAGTTACCGATGCCGCCGACGCGCAACAGATCGATCATCACGACATCGACCGAGCGTGCCTCGAGCATGTGGCGAAACGGCGTAATGCCGTACACGTACTCGCCGCCCGCGACTGGCGTTGCCAGCGCATCGCTGACACGTGCGATTCCGGCGTAGTCGTCGTGCGCGGTCACGTCTTCCCACCAGTAGAAATGGACGTCTTCGAGCCGGCGGCCGATATCGATCGCCTGGTGCACGCTCCAGCGCTGATTGATGTCGCACATGAGATCGATGTCCGGCCCGATTGCATCGCGGACCCGGTGTGCACGTTCGACTTCGATCGCAGGTGAAGTCGCACCCGGCAGCGCGAGCTGCATCTTCATTTGACGGAAGCCGCGTTCGATCAGTTTCGGCGCAGCCTTGACTACGTGCTCCAATGTATAGGTGCGCATCAGCGCGCCACTTGCGTAAGTCGGCACGCGTTGCCGCAAGCCGCCGAGCAATGTCGCCAGCGGCTGGTCGAGTGCTTTGCCTTTGATATCCCAAAGCGCCATGTCGATGGCGGAAAAAGCCAGCGTGAAAATACCGCCGGGCCCCGCAGAGTCGCCGGCTGCAACGTGCAGCTTGCGGCCGATCGCTTCGATCCTCAGCGGATCTTCGCCGATCGTGAGTGCGCCGAGTTGCTCGACCGCTTGCTTCAACGTAGCGGTAAGCGCGGCGCCGAAGAACGTAACACCGATACCGTCGATGCCGGCGTCGGTATCGATCTGTACGGTGACGAATTCGCGGAACGGGCCGCCGAAGGCAGGGCCGCCGGCAAGCGGTTCGTCGGACGGCAGGCGGATGAGATGCGTTTGAACTCGAGTGATTTTCATAATGGTGATGATGTTGAGTGTATTTGCGGAAGACGGTTAGGCGCGTTCGTATGATGCCTTACACGCGAGCAGCGAGACAATGTGCGAAGTGCAGCCAGCGCAAAGGCCGGCCAGGACGCGTCAAGCTAAGTACCGAACACGACATGCAGTTCTCGCAGATCCTTGATCACCCGAACTTCATCGGGGATGCGAGGGTCGACGCCGTGACGTTGTAGCGCAAACACCTGCATTCCTGCGGCGAGCCCGGCGTGAATTCCAGGCAGGCTGTCCTCGATGACGGCGCACCGGGCAGGCTCGGCATTCAGCGCACGCGCCGCATGCATGAACAAGTCGGGACTTGGCTTCCACGCCTGCAACTCATACGAGCTGAAAATCCGATCTACGAAATAAGGCAGCAAGCCGGTCAACGAAAGACTCAACTCGATCTTCGCGCGCGGCCCGCTCGACGCGACGCAGAATGGTAGCGTTAACGAACGAACCAGGTCGAGTGCGCCAGCGATTGGTTGCAGCCGTACTTCAAACGCTGCGGCCATTCGCTCCCGCAGATCCGCAACGAAGGATGCCGGCAGCGACTCGCCGCGCAATGCCTCGAGTTGTTCTACGCAGGCCGCCATGTGCGTGCCACGGAAGCGGGCGAGTGCATCATCGACGGTCAAGCGGATACCGAATCGGTCGACGTACTCGACCAGCACCTCGTTGCCGAGGCGCTCGCTATCGACCAGCGTGCCATCGCAGTCGAAGATGACGGCGTCCCAGCGCATCTGCGTTGATGCTTCAGACGGCGTACTTCGCTACCGCTTTTTCATCCCAGGCGATGCCTTGGCCCGGCTTGTCCGGCACGATGATGTAGCCGTCTTTGACTGCGAAGGGCTCGGCTAGGATCGGATCGGCCCAGTCTTGCCACTCTAGCCAATGCGCGGTGTCGGTGACTCGCATCACGTGCGCCGAGATCTCGGGATACAGATGGGTCGACATGGGAACGCCGGCAGCGCTCGCGATCGCTGCAGCGCGCATCCAACCGGTGACGCCGCCGATGCGCATCATGTCCGGCATCACGTAGTCGCCGGCGCCGGCGAGCAGCGCTTGATACATGAGTCGCGGGCCGTAGAAATTCTCACCGAGTTGCACCGGCGTCCTCAGCTCGCGCGTGAGCTGCGCGAAGCCGGGAATGTTGTCGTACGTCGTCGGTTCTTCGAACCAGTACAGCTCCTCGTCATCCAGCGCGTGGCAGCGGACCAGAGCATCGCCGAGCGAGAGCCCTTGATTGAAGTCGACCATCAACTTGACCGATGAGCCGATCGCCTTGCGAATCGAGGAGATCGCTGCCAGGTCATCGCCGAGCTTGTCCCGCCCCAGTCTAAGCTTGAGCGCCGTGAAGCCGCCTTCGGCGATCAGCTCCGTCGCTTCCCTCGCCAGAGAGTCAACCGGCGATAACCATAATCCATTGCTGTTGTATGCGGGCACCGGGCCGACTGTGCCGCCGAGGAATACCGCAAGCGGCACGTCAGCGGCTTTCGCCAATGCGTCCCAGATCGCCATATCGATGCCCGACACCGCAATCAGCGACACGCCTTCGCGCCCGACCAGGTGCAGCGACCCGACACCGCGACGATAGCTGTCGAACGGCGCGAGCGGTTGATCCTTTGCGGCTGCCGCAAGATCCTCGATCGCGGGGATGATGTAGCGCATCGATTGCTTCAAATAAGGTTCGAGATAGCTTTGCCCGACGACGCCTTCGTTCGTGTAGACGTCGATCAAGATCAAAGGCCATTCAGTGAACAGGCCAACGCGGGACATTACCGCTCGCTTTAGCGGGACTAAAACCGGTCTGGCGCGAACGCTTTTCAATGTAAGTTGCACTCGAGACACGCGGGATTCTCCTATCGATAATGGCTGCACGACGAATAATCGCACACGAACGCAGTCGAGATCTAAGCGTAGGTCTGTTGTGTATCTTCATCGACATCGGGACAAAAGGCTAGCGCGAAAATGAGAGACTTCGATCTACT
>JBDTMS010000734.1:0-2926 GCA_039934195.1 Betaproteobacteria bacterium | reverse complement strand
AGCTCGGAAGGTAGCGTACCCAGACCTCGCCGCTGCTCGGCTCCGACGGCGCGACTGCCGCCAGCGTGTTGTTCTTCGGTACGTTGAACAGCATCGTCACCAGAAAATTGCCGGCGAGATAGAGCACGCTGCCGATCAACAAACACATTGAGCCCGGTTGCTGCCAGCGCGTTATCGAAACGATCAACGTAGCAAAGCACAGGGCGGCTGTTCCTAGGAACGCGCCCATGAACCAGAGGTTGAACACCGCGACATTGATCGACTGCATAGCCGCGATGCCGGCTTGCGGCGGTATGCGCGACAGCGCGCGCATCACGAAGGTCGAGAAGGCGTAGAAGACACCGGCGACTAACCCGCAACCGATCGCGGCGCACAGCGTCAATGCAAAAACCAACCGGTCAGTCACTGCCAGCGGATCTCGCGTTGTCTAGGTCAGCGCAGGCCGCCGCTCTCGATCAGCACCGACATCGGCTGCGTTGCTACCACTGCCTTGTACGCAGCCGAACTTTCGATCGCATGCAAAAATGCATCGAGCGATTGCCAATCGCTGGAAACGGTGGAGAACCGCTCGAGCCCGGCCAGGCGACTGGGCTCGAACATCAACGTGATACCCGCGACCCAGTCGGTGGGCTCTGCAGTGGGGTTGCGATCGGTGATGCGTCTGAACAAGCTGAAGTTGAATCCGGTGGCACAGCCCTCCGACCAACCGCCGTAGCGATATACGAGAACATCGGGAGACGAAGCGGCGGCCGCCATGCCGAAACGTTCAAGTCGAAACCAGTCGATCATCAGCACGACCGCCGGATCGGCCGTAAGCGTATCGACCTCGACCTCCCGCTGATGCAGGAAATTCTGCAAAGCCGAGAGCAGGGTGTACGAGTTCAGCATGTGCGCCAATGATCTAGGTCGCCGGCGTACGACTTCCGGCTGGGGAATCTAGTGTACTGAAAATCCGGATCGATCTTAGTTCGGGCCCGGCGCCGTAAGTATGACGAGCTAGAACTTGCCGAACTTTAAATAGGCTTCCTGCGGATCCATCCCGGACAGAATCGCCGTGCGGACTTTGTTTTCGGTTTGCAGCACGTTTTCCGTTTGCGTCACCACGTCGTCGACGATCGCGCCGGGGATGATGACGACGCCGTCGCGATCGGCCAGCAGGTAATCGCCGCTGCTGATGGTGACCTCACCGATGGTGATCGGCTCGCCGAAGCGGTCCGGCACCCAGCGCCCGACGATGTCTTTCGGTGTCTTGAAGCTACAGAAGGTCGGAAAGCCGAGTTCCAAAATGAAATCGGTGTCGCGACAGCCGCCGTCGACAACGTAGCCACGCACGCCGCGGAAATTCAGCGTTTCCGCGGACAGCTCGCCCATCAGCGCGATTTCGTACGTGTTCGGCTGGCAGACGAGAACTTTACCGACCGGCGCTTTCGACAGCAGACCGGTCCATTGCACGAGCGTGTCGTGCGGATCTCGCGTCATGTCGATGTGGCCGCTGACGGTGTAGATCTCACCGGCGAGCTTGCGCGCGGGATCGAGCGGCTGAATGTTCGGCGGCAGCACGCAGCGCGCGTGACCCATGCCGCGTAACACGTCGTGTACGGCCGCGGCGTAGCAGTTGAGCAGTCGTGCGGCAAGTGCGTCGGATCGTTCGCTCATGGCATTCTCTTCAGTGTCGATGAAACCACGTTCACCGCCGGTTTCGCTTGCGCGGCAGTGGCGATGCGTCTGCGTAATGCGATCAACTCGTTCACCACTAGGGCGCCGATCACCACCAGACCGCCCAACAATGCGAGCCGGCCCGGATGCTCGCCGACGAACAGCCAGGTCGAGGCGGTGCCGAACACCGTTTCGAGCACCGCGAGCAAACCGATTTCCGCTGCTGCCAGGCGCGGGGTCGCCGCTAGCATCAACAAACAGCCGACGCCGAGCTGAACGACACCCATGATAGCAAGCACCGACATGTCCAGCGGCGTCGCTGTAAAAGGCTGCGCAAGCGGCGCTGTTACTGCCATCGAGAACAGCCCGGACAGCACGAGCGTCGGAATCATATCGACTTGTGCTTGCGTCTTTCTGAGGATGACGACGTTGCAGGCAAATGAAATCGGAATTGCCAGCGCGAGCAAATTTCCAACCAGGCCGCCGCTGTTGAACGCGTCGATGAACATCAGCACGATGCCGATGAACGCCGCGGCCATGGTAAGCCACACGCGCGCCGGCACGTGTTCCGACAGAAAAACTCGGCCCAGCAGCGCGGCAGCGAACGGCGACAAGCTCGCCAGCACCAGCACGTTTGCGACCGTCGTCAGTCCCAGCGCCGTGATAAAGCACACGTACATCAGTGCCCACAGCGCACCGACCAGCACGCCCGCCATGCCGACATCGCGAATGCGTTGCAACGTCGCGCCACGATGCTGAACCGCCAGTACGGCGAGGATGAAAACGGTCATGAACAACGAGCGCCAGAAAGTAATCTCCCAGCCGTCGGTGAGCGTCAGATTGCGCACCGAAACACCGGCTGTCGACCAGCATAGCGTGGCGCCGATCATCAGCAGCACGCCTTTGCGATGTTCGCGGGCCGAGGGTGAGGACCTAATCAATTCGCCGCCGCACGTCAGAGCTTAGCGCGACTGCGGCAATTTAACGCCGAGCTTTTTGCTCCATGGCGTGAGCGTCGGCACGATCGAGTTGTAGAGCTGCACGCCATTGGCGAGTTGCTCGGCGCGATACGCAAGACCGCGCTCGCCCGGCATGCGCACGCTCTGTCCCGCCACGCTCGGCGGAGTCGCGCGGCACGCGTCCGCCAGCCATTGCATCTGTCGTTTGAAATCGTCGAGGCCGCCGAACGCTTCGGGATCGATGATTTGCACAAATACGTTCGCCGTCCAGCCTTCTTTCGGATCGGCGCGGCCATGTCCCGCCAAGCCGC
>JBDTMS010000733.1:0-2929 GCA_039934195.1 Betaproteobacteria bacterium | reverse complement strand
ATCCGATCTGACGAAGATCGTTGGCCAGAAGCCGGTAATCACCTTGGCCCGTACTTCGATTGCGACCTACAAGATCCGCAAAGGATACCCGGTGGGCTGCATGGTTACCTTGCGCGGTGAGCGCATGTACGAGTTTCTCGACCGGCTGGTGTCCGTCGCAATCCCGCGTATTCGCGACTTTCGCGGCATTCCGGCACGCTCGTTCGATGGGCGCGGCAACTTCAACATGGGCGTCAAGGAACAGATTATTTTCCCGGAGATCGAGTACGACAAGATCGATGCGATCCGCGGGATGGACATCAGCATTGCTACCAGCGCAAGGTCCGACGAGGAAGCCAGAGCGCTCCTCACGGGCTTCAACTTCCCCTTCAGAAACTGAGGTAGGCATGGCCAAGCTTGCACTAGTCAACCGTGAGCAAAAGCGGCGCGAAACCGTAAAGAAGTACGCTGCTCGCCGAGCGGAATTGATCGCAACCACGCAGAACACGAAAGTGCCCGAAGAAGAGCGTTACGCCGCCCGCATGAAGCTGCAGCAGCTTCCGCGCAATGCGAGTCCAGTGCGACTGCGCAATCGCTGTGCATTGACGGGCCGCCCACGCGGCGTCTATAGCAAGTTCGGACTGGGACGCAATAAGCTCCGCGATATTGCCATGCGCGGCGAAATTCCAGGCGTGATCAAAGCCAGCTGGTAGCGGGAGAAAGCTATGAGCATGAGTGATCCGGTCGCCGATATGCTGACGCGCATTCGCAACGCGCAAGCCTCCGAAAAAACCACGGTAGCGATGCCCGCCAGCAAATTGAAGGCATCCATCGCCAAGGTGTTGAAGGACGAAGGCTACATCGACGACTTTAAAATCAGCCCGGAAGCCATCAAGCCGGTTCTCGAGATCGCCCTGAAGTACTACGCGGGCCGCCCGGTGATCGAAAAGATCGAGCGCGTCAGCCGCCCCGGCCTGCGCATCTACAAGGGCACGAAAGATATCCCTGAAGTCATGAATGGGCTGGGCATCGCCATCGTGTCTACTTCCAAGGGCGTCATGACCGATCGGAAGGCGCGCGCCAGCGGGGTCGGCGGCGAAGTTCTCTGCATTGTGGCGTGATCGCGCCAGCTCTGACAGGATATAGCGATGTCTAGAATCGGAAAAATGCCCGTTGTCGTACCTGCAGGTGTCGAGGTTACGATGAACGCGGAAGAAATCGCGGTCAAGGGTCCGCTCGGTACGCTCAAGCGCCCGGTCAATCCCAGCGTGACGGTTAAGCGCGATGGGGATTCGATGATCATCGAAGTGGTGGATGACTCGATCAAGGCCGACGCGATGTCCGGTACTACGCGGGCGCTGCTGGCCAATATGGTTGTCGGCGTCTCGAAGGGGTTCGAGCGTAAATTGAATCTGGTCGGTGTCGGCTATCGCGCCACTGCGCAGGGCGACAAATTGAATCTGACCTTGGGCTTCTCGCACCCGGTCGTGCATCAGATGCCCCCGGGTGTGAAAGTAGAAACACCGACGCAGACCGAGATTCTGATCAAAGGGATCGACAAGCAACAGGTCGGTCAGGTGGCCGCAGAAATCCGCGCGTACCGTCCGCCCGAGCCCTATAAAGGTAAAGGCGTGCGCTACTCGGATGAGAAGGTCATCATCAAAGAAACGAAGAAGAAGTAAATGTCAGCGCGAACCTTTCGGGTGCAGCCATGATCAAGAAAAAAGACGCGCGATTGCGCAGAGCGCGGCAGACCCGCGCACGAATCTCCGAACAGAAAGCGGTGCGGCTGACGGTACATCGTTCCAATCTGCACATCTATGCGCAGGTGATCGACTCGAGCGGATCCAAGGTGATCGCCAGCGCATCCAGTTTGGACAAGGATGTGCGCGGCACGCTGTCGCATGGCAGCAACGTGGCGGCGGCAACCGCAGTCGGCACTCGTATCGCACAAAAAGCCAAAGAGAAAGGCATCGAGGCGGTTGCATTTGACCGCTCCGGCTACAAATACCATGGTCGGGTTAAAGCCCTGGCCGAGGCCGCGCGCGAAGCCGGTCTCAAATTCTAAGGACCCGCCCCATGGCTAGAGGACCGCAAAACGAAGAGCGCAGCGACGGGCTGCGCGAGAAGATGATCGCCGTGAATCGCGTCACCAAAGTCGTGAAGGGTGGCCGTATTCTCGGCTTTGCCGCGCTGACCGTGGTCGGTGACGGCGACGGCGGCATCGGCATGGGGAAAGGTAAAGCGCGCGAAGTGCCGGTCGCGGTACAAAAGGCGATGGAAGAAGCGCGCAAGAAGATGGTGAAGATCAGCTTGCGCAACGGCACGCTGCAGCACACGGTGATCGGCGAGCATGGCGCATCCAAGGTGCTGATTCAGCCCGCATCGGACGGTACCGGCATCATTGCGGGCGGCCCGATGCGCGCGGTGTTCGAAGTGATGGGCGTGCAGAACGTATTGGCCAAATGTTTTGGATCGACAAACCCGTACAACGTCGTGCGCGCCACCATCAAAGCGCTGAACGCGATGAACACGCCCGCCGAAGTGGCGGCGAAGCGCGGTAAGAGCGTCGAAGAGATCACAGGATGAACGCCGTGACGACCGAATCCGAGACGACCGAATCCAGGGCGACCGAATCCACGGCGCCAAAATCCGAGACGCCAAAATCCGACGCGCCAAAAGCCGAAGCAAAATCCGAGGCGAAGAAGCCTGCCGCCAAGAAATCGCCAGTCAAAGCGAAAGCAGCACAGCCTGCGCGCGCGGTAAAAGCGCGCAAGCCTGCCCGCAAAACGGAGGCAGGCAAGACGGTTAAGGTGACCCTGATTCGCAGCGTGATCAACACGCGGGAGAGCCACCGCGCCACGGTGCGCGGCCTGGGTCTGCGCCGGATCAATCACACGGTCGAGCTGCAGGACACGCCGGCGGTGCGCGGGATGATCAACAAGGTTTC
>JBDTMS010000732.1:0-2932 GCA_039934195.1 Betaproteobacteria bacterium | reverse complement strand
ATGGACCTCATCGACGTCTACAAGCTCCTGCATCAAGCCGCAATGGGCCCCGGCCACGCCGTAACGGATGCAACGGGTGCGCGCGAGCGTCTGCTGGCTGAAATTGCCGCGCTGGACAACGGGCCGGAGGATCCGCTATTCGATCGCATCTCGCCCGACGGCAAGCTCGTGCGCATCCATCTTCGCAGCTATCTGCGCGAAGGACACAGTGTCGATGCACTGCTCGATGCATTTTTGCAGACGGCGAACAGCTATCCCGCCTCGCGCGAGAAGCTGGAAAGATTCTGCGGATGCCTGGGCGATCTGGCCGAAGCCGGCGGCATTGCGTTCAAGCGTGTTGAGGTCGAGAGTTATTTCAGCGCTATCGCTGAGCAGAATTATCCGGTCGTTCGGCATTCGGAGAGCTACCGCGACGAATATCTTCCTGCCTATCGCGTGGTCGCACTGGAGCATTTGCCCGAAGTCGGCGGACAATGAACCGCGTCTCTTCGGGAGCGTGCGGCACCGGCCGGAGAAGCGTGCCGCACTGATGCGTTCGCTGGTCCCCATTTTGATATCGATGGTCATCGGCGTCGCCGTCGCGGACGACTATCCGACGCACCCGATGCGCCTCGTGGTGCCGTTTCCCGCGGGCGGCACCTCGGACATCATCGGCCGCGTTATGGCTGAATATTCGAGCCGCCTGCTCAAGCAGCAGATGATCGTCGAGAACCGCGCGGGCGCCGGCGGCAACATCGGTACTGAGGCAGTCGCGCGTGCGGCACCCGATGGTTACACCTTGTCGCTGTGTACGATCGGCACTTGCGCCATCAATGCGAGCATGTATGCAACCACCGGCTACGACATGGCGCGCGATTTCGCACCCGTCATTCTCGTTGGCCAAGTGGTAAACATCCTCGCCGTCAATCCAGCGCTCAAAGCGGCGTCGATGAAGGAGCTGGTAGCGCTCGCGAAAAGCCAACCCGGCGTGTTGACCTACGGCTCATCGGGCTACGGCAGCTCGCCGCATCTTTCCGGCGAGCTGCTGAAATCGATCGCGGGCATCGATGTCGTGCATGTTCCGTACAAAGGCTCGGCGCCGGCCATCATCGACCTGCGCGCAGGCCAGATTCAAATGTTCTTCGATAACGCGCCATCGATTCTGCCGCACGTGAAAGCCGGCGCCGTCCGCGCGCTCGCGACCACGGGGGCACAGCGCGCAAAAGTGTTGCCCGACGTCCCGACCATGCAAGAATCCGGATTTCCAGGCTTCGTGATCACGCCCTGGTGGGGCGTGCTGGTGCCGGCGCGCACGCCGGCGCCGATCGTCGCGAGACTCAATCAGGTGATGAATGCGGTGCTGCAGGATCCCAGCGTGATCAAGCGCTTCGATGAGCTCGGCGTCGATATCGTCGGCGGTAGCGCGGAGCGTCTGGGAATCTATATGCAATCTGAGTCGGTGCGATGGGGCAAGCTCGTCCGCAGCCGAAACATTCGCGCAGAATAACAAGGAGCATGCATGGATAAGCCGCGCGGTATTCCTCCGAAGTTGCTGATCATCGATGCGGTCGGCGTCATCTTGGCCGGCGTCGGCTTGGCCGGACTGGTCACCGACCTGTCGCGCGCCGTGCCGTTTCTGGCGGACAAAACCACAGCCGGCATCATCGCCGGACTCGGCTTTGCCTTGGTTACCTTCGCGCTTGGGAATATCTACCGCTGGTTGAAGATGCAGCGGTCCGGGCAGGCGTCGCCCCCTCCCCCGGAATAGAAGACCGAAATGCGCGTCCACTGGTAACAACTCAATCGGCGGTAACAATTCACAGCGGTGCGATTTTCCGTTTCCGAAAAATTCGCGTCAGAGCCTCCACATGACGTCCGTTCTCCAAATTCCGATCGGCGTCGAGAATGGCGCGAGCACCACGTGCGAAGGTAGTGAATCCATCGAGCTGAAAGTGACTTTCTAAAATCACGCGATCCGCGATCGAACGGCTCAGCGCACTACGCACATCCCACAGCGTGGCCGACCAGATCTGACCGTTGACGTGCTCATCGCCCTTCGCGATGAAGTCGCGATACGTAGCTTTTGCATCGACGCGGCGCAGGCACGGCGGATCGAGACCCTCGCTTAGGCCGGCGAACAAACCGTCCCAGCTCATCACGGACGTGCTGTAGCGCGCCGGCTTGCGCGACTCGAAGAAGCTCGCCGCAAAGTAATCGCCGAAGCCCTCGCCCATCGCCGCCGCTTGTTCCGATTGTCCGAAGTCCGGGCAGATCGCATCTTGAATCGCATGTCCCAATTCATGCAATACCGTCTCGGCGTCTTCGGCGTCGTCGATGGCACCGGTGCCGAACGTCAGCATCTTGTCCCACGGGCTGTACCAGGAATTATCGTCACGCGTGCCGTTTACGTTGGCGCGCATGGGCGAGCGGAACACCGCACGTTTGCCGCGCAGACCGAGGCGCTCCAGATAACGCAGGGCTAAATCGACGTGGTAGTACACCATGACTTCCTCGAAACCAGCTTCGTGCGAACGCATTTCGAAATCCAGATCGCGCCGTCGGACACGTGATGGGTGCGTCGGTGCGGTGGTCACTTTATCGCCGCTCAAATAGCCTGTGCCATCGAGGCCGGTCAACATCACTTGGCGATACGCGCGCAATGGCGGATGGCGAGCGTGCTGCGACGCTGTTAGCAACTCTGTGTAGCCGTCGAGCGCGGTGACCGGACTGGGATCGAACACCATCGCTCTACCGGCCCCAGCTTCGGCGAGGTTGTCGTACCGGCTAAGTAGCGCTCCGGTGCGTGCGTTGATATAGACGATCCATTCCTCACGCGGCTTCGCGCGTACGAGGCGCACCTTGAACGCGGGCGCCAGCTTTTTCAAATACGGAAACCAGAGCCGTTCGATCTCGCGAACGTTTATGCGGCGATCTCGCTGCGGCAACGAGCGGC
>JBDTMS010000731.1:0-2935 GCA_039934195.1 Betaproteobacteria bacterium | reverse complement strand
TCTTCGCCCTCTTGCCCTTGGCCCAAATCACCCCAGTCGCGCTCGCAAGACTTGTCCAGAGCTTCTCTAGGCTTCCTCCGCACCATCTAGACGTCCGCTGCGCGTTCGAGCGCATATGCGAATACAGGCGTCATTCCTTAATTCCGTAACCGACTTCAGGAGATTATTATGAAGATAAATATAGGCCTCGATGACACCCAACGTGCGGGCGTCTCCGAAAAACTCAACCGCCTGCTCGCCGACGAAGTGCTGCTGTACGTGAAGACCCGCAATTACCACTGGAACGTACAGGGATCGGACTTTAGCGAAACCCACAAATTGTTCGAGGCGCGATATGAAGAGCTCGACGAAATTATGGATCAAGTCGCCGAGCGCACCCGCATGCTTGGCGGCCGTGCGGCCGGGTCGATGAGTCAATTTCTCGAGATGACGCAATCGAAGGAAGACTAAGGGCGCCACGATCGGCGAGAAAGAAATGTTCACCGGTCTGCTGATCGATCACGAGTCCGTCGTGCGCCGCCTGCGCGAAGATCTCGACGTCGTCGGCGACAAATTCCACGATCTGGGCACCCAGGATTTTCTGACCGGGCTGATGGAGCAGCAGGAAAAGATGGCGTGGATGCTCCGCTCGTATCTGGGTTAGGCGCTGCAGGTTTGCACAATCGACAGCGGCAGCGGTGATGCAGTCCGGATCCACGCCATCGCTGCCGGAATTTTCTTGGAGGTAGAGTCCAGATGAGCACCACGCGCGTCGAACGCGACAGCTTCGGAGAAATCGAAGTTCCGGCCGATCGGTTGTGGGGCGCGCAGACACAACGCTCGCTGTTGCATTTCCACATCTCGGACGAACGCTTCCCCGCTGACTTCATTCGCGCGCTAGCGCAAGTGAAGCGTGCATCCGCATCGGTCAACGCCGAGCTCGGATTGCTCGACGCGGATAAAGCGCGTGCATTGATTGCTGCCGCCGACGAAGTGATTGCAGGGCAGCACCCTGCAGAATTTCCGCTGGTGGTGTGGCAAACGGGCTCCGGCACGCAGACCAATATGAACGTAAACGAGGTGCTCGCCAACCGCGCCAGCGAAATTCTGGGCGGTGTCCGCGGCATGCAGCGCAAGCTCCATCCGAACGACGAGGCGAATCGCAGCCAGTCTTCCAACGACGCAATTCCCACCGCGATGCATGTGGCTGCAGCGACTGCGCTGACGCAACAGCTGTTGCCGAGTCTGCAAAAACTCAGCGATGCGCTCGGACAAAAAGCCCGCGCGTTTGCCGACGTGGTCAAGATCGGGCGAACCCATCTGCAAGACGCGACGCCCCTGACGCTCGGGCAGGAATTTTCCGGTTACGTGGCCCAGATCGATCGTGCTCGGGCCAACATTCGGGCCACCCTGCCCGGACTGTACGAGCTTGCCATCGGTGGCACCGCGGTGGGCACCGGATTGAATGCCCCGCCCGACTTCGGCCCGCGTGTTTCGCTTGAGCTCGCGCGCCTGACCGACTCGCCGTTCGTCAGTGCAAGCAACAAATTCGAAGCGCTGGCGTCCCACGATGCTTTAGTGTTCGCGCACGGGGCGCTGAAAAGCCTCGCGGCCGCGTTGATGAAAATCGCCAACGATGTGCGCTGGCTCGCGTCCGGCCCGCGCTCGGGATTGGGCGAGCTGTCGCTGCCGGAAAACGAGCCGGGCAGCTCGATCATGCCAGGCAAGGTCAATCCGACGCAGTGCGAAGCGCTGACCATGGTGTGCTGCGAAGTTTTCGGCAACGACGTCACGATCAATTTCGCCGGTGCGTCGGGCAACTTCGAGCTCAACGTATTCAAGCCGGTCATCATCTACGATTTTCTCCAGAGCACGCGTCTGCTGTCGGACAGTGTCGCGAGCTTCACGCGGTATTGCGTGGAAGGCATCGAGGCGAGAACGGAACGCATTCAAGCGCTGTTGGAAGGATCGCTGATGCTGGTGACCGCACTTGCGCCACACATCGGCTACGACCGCGCGGCTGAGATCGCCAAGCACGCTCACGCACAAGGCTCGACATTGAAGGAAGCTGCCGTGCAGTCCGGCCATGTCACTGCGGAGCAATTCGAGCAATGGGTGCGGCCGGAGCAGATGACCTCACCGCGCTGGTGACGGTGGCAACGCCAGATATATTTCAACGAACTCAGTGTGTCATGCGGCTAACGGGCGACACCGCAAACTTCTCCGAGTTCGGCGCCTCCAACCGTTTCACTATGGACGTTTTCATTACGGAGAATACGATGACCAAGCCGAAAGACAGCCCGGCCGGAATGCCGGCGAAGAATCTGCGAGTCACTTCTGCGGATCTGCCGCCGCCGCATACGCCGGAGCATGACGAGTGGCTGCTGGACGAAGCGCTCGACGAGACGTTTCCCGCCAGCGATCCGATTGCGGTTCCCAGCGACTCGCCGGATGCCAAAGAATCGAAGTAACGCGGAAGCTTAGCGCGAGGCTGGCAACTCGAAACGTCCGAAGTGCAGCAGTACCGTCGGCAACACGAGGAGATTCAGCAGCGTCGAGGTAATCAGGCCGCCGACGATGATCGTCGCCATCGGCCCCTCGATCTCACGTCCAGGCTCACCGCTTCCCAGCGCAAGCGGCAATAATCCCAGCGCGGTAACCAGCGCAGTCATCAAAATCGACGGCAGCCGCTCGGCAGCCCCCTTCAGCGCTGTATCCGCATTCCACGGCAAGCGCTCGCTCTGCACGAGATAAGTGTAGTGCGACACCAGCATGATCGAGTTGCGCAGCGTGATGCCGAACAGCGTAACGAAGCCGACCAGCGAGCCGAGCGACAACCAGCCGCCGGTAAACAGCACTGCGCAGACGCCGCCGATCAATGCGAACGGCAAGTTCAAAAATGTGATCAGCAGATTGCGCAGGTTGTTGAACGCGATATAGAGCAGCAGAAAAATGC
>JBDTMS010000730.1:0-2936 GCA_039934195.1 Betaproteobacteria bacterium | reverse complement strand
GTGTGATCGCCGAGCACGAAATGCGAGACGCTCTCGAACATCGGCACTTCGACCGACTGTCCTTCGCCGGTACGCTCCCGATGAAACAACGCGGCGGTAACCGCGTACACCGTATGCAATCCGGTCAGGCGGTCGGCGAGGTTGACCGGCGCGTAATTCGGCACGTCGCCGGCGCGCTGCGACGTCAGCCATGGAATGCCTGCAGCGCCCTGAATCAAATCGTCGTACGCGGCTTTCGCGGCATAAGGACCGCGCTGCGAATAGCCGTAGCAGCCGACGTACAGCAAGCGCGGATTGATTGCATGCAATGCTTTGTACGACAAACCCAGCCTCGCCATCGCCTGCGGGCGAACGTTGTAGACCAGGACGTCGGTGTGGGGAATCATGCGCAGCAGTGCGGCGCACCCGTCGGGCTGCTTCAAGTCGAGCACGATGCCGCGCTTGCCGCGATTGAGGTTCAAAAACATGTAGCCCATGTCCGCGCTCTTCATCGGCGTCGCATGGCGCATGTTGTCGCCCTCGCGCGGTTCCACCTTGATGACGTCGGCGCCGAGCTCGGCGAGGATCTGGGTCGCGTAAGGACCCATGACTACGGTGGTGAGGTCGAGCACCTTCACCCCGGCTAGAGGACCTGGCATTGGCGTGTTCTGTCGTGACGATGCAGTGGGATTTTCGCTAGCGAAGTCTACCGCAGGGCCGGCTCGAGCCCGCGGCGGAAATCATTCGGGCTGGATGCCCGCGTCGTGCACGAGCTTGCCCCAGTAGGTGATCTCATCGCGCACGTAATGGGTGAACGGTTCCGTGCTCATCGTATCCACTTCGAAGCCGATCGCCGCCAGCCGTTTTTTAGTGTCGGGCAAAGCGAGAATCTCCAGCGTTTCGCGTGCAAGACGCGTCTTGATTTCCGGTGCCAGGCCGGCCGGCGCGAACAGTCCATTCCAGGACGTGATGTCGTATCCGGGAATGGTTTCGGCGATCGCCGGCACTTCGGGCAGCAGCGCCGAGCGTTTTGCGCTGGCAACGCCGAGTACGCGCAGCTTGCCCGCTTTGACTTGCGGCATCGCCGTGGCGAAGTCAGCGACCATCACCTGCACCCGCCCGGTAACGACGTCCAGCATTGCCTGCGGGCTCGCCTTGTATTGCACGCCGCCCATGTTCAGCTTGGCGAGATGGTTGATCGTTTCTGCGCCGATTAGCGATGCGCTGCTCGCGGTGGCGTAGGACAGCGTCGCCTGATTCGCCTTCGCGTAGGCGAGAAAATCAGCCGTGGTCTTCGCCGGCAACGACGGGTTGATCACCAGCATGAACGGCAGAATGCCGACACGCGCGATCGGATCGAAATCTTTGATCGGATCGTAGGGCAGCTTTTTGTATAGATGCGGATTGGCCGAATGCGTCGTATTGGTCGTCATGAACAACGTGTAGCCGTCCGGCGCGCTGTGTGCGACGAAGTCCGCCGCGATTTGGCCGAACGCACCGGCGCGATTGTCGACGATCACCGTCTGACCCAAGCGACGCGACAGCTCATCTGCGAGGATGCGGCCGACTGAGTCGGTTGCGCTGCCGGCGGCGAACGGGACGACCAGCCGAATCGGTTTCGTCGGATAAGCAGAATCGGTCGCCGGCAATGCGGTTCCGCTCGCCAACGCCAGCACGATAGCCGCGGTGCTCGAGACGGCCTTTATCGTTCCGAGCAACCGCTCGCGGAACATTTTCGCTGCAGACTTCAAGGCTAGCCTCCGGAATCAAATGTATGGATACGAGTTTGCGTCGACCTTACGCTGCGGGAGTCGCTGACAGCGCGGGGAATTTGCGTCGACGCGCGTCGTTTGTGCAGACTCGCGCGAGTGGGAATCCATCCTTTCAAAGGCGAGCGCGCATTCTAACGCGTGCGGCGAAGCTTGCCCCTGCGGTGGCAACGCGTTTGCCGTAAACGACGAATCGGCCTCATACTTCGCGCACTGCATGCCGATGATTTCGACCGCCTCTAATTCCTGGTCCACACCGCTCGCCGCCTTGCGCGACGTGTTTGGATTCGCCGCCTTCCGCGACGCGCAAGCCGATATCGTCAACCACTTGGTTGCGGGCGGCGATGCATTGGTGCTGATGCCGACCGGCGGCGGCAAATCGCTGTGCTATCAAATTCCGTCGCTGTTGCGAGGCGGCACCGGCGTGGTCGTCTCGCCGCTCATCGCATTGATGCAGGATCAAGTCGCTGCATTGACCCAAGTCGGTGTACGTGCGGCTTTCTTGAATTCGTCGCTCAATGCGGAGCAGGCGCGCAGCGTCGAGCGTGCGTTGATCGCGGGCGAGCTCGACTTGCTCTATGTCGCACCCGAGCGTCTCACGACGCCGCGCTGCCTCGATCTTCTCGCGCGCAGCAAAATTGCGCTGTTCGCGATCGACGAGGCGCACTGCGTCTCGCAGTGGGGCCACGATTTTCGGCCGGAATATCTGCAGCTGTCCTTGCTGCACGAGCGCTTTCCGAATGTGCCGCGCATCGCGCTCACCGCAACCGCCGATCCGCAAACGCGCACGGAAATCATCGCGCGGCTCGCGCTGCACGATGCGCGGTTGTTCGTGTCCAGCTTCGATCGCCCGAATATTCGCTACACCATCGTCGACAAGGCCGATCCGCGCTCGCAGTTGCTGCAATTCATTCGCGAAGAGCATGCAGACGATGCCGGAATCGTCTACTGCCTGTCGCGGCGGAAAGTCGAAGAGACGGCGATGTGGCTGACCGCGCAGGGCGTGCGCGCGCTGCCCTATCACGCCGGACTGGACAATCAGACGCGCTCCGCGCATCAAGCGCAGTTTCAACGCGAAGAGGGCACGGTCATCGTTGCGACCATCGCGTTCGGAATGGGCATCGACAAGCCCGACGTGCGCTTCGTCGCGCATCTGGATCTGCCGAAGAGCATCGAGTCGTACTATCA
>JBDTMS010000729.1:0-2941 GCA_039934195.1 Betaproteobacteria bacterium | reverse complement strand
TCACTGATCACTGATCACTGATCACTGATCACTGATCACTGATCACTGATCACTGCAGTTGAGTCACTGATCACCGCCTTAAGATCACCGGATTAAAACGGCAGCTTCATTCCCGCCGGCAAGCCGAGTCCCGACGCAATCCCGCCCATCTTGTCTTGCGTCATCGCTTCGGCTTTGCGCACGGCATCGTTGAATGCAGCCGCGACGAGATCTTCCAGCATATCCTTGTCGTCCGCCAGTAAACTCGGATCGATGGTCACGCGCTTGACGTCGTTGCGGCAAGTCATGACGATCTTCACCAGGCCGGCGCCGGACTGGCCTTCGACTTCCAGCGTCGCCAATTCTTCCTGCGCGCGCTTCATGTTTTCCTGCATCTGCTGGGCCTGCTTCATCAGCCCGGACAACTGGCCTTTCATCATCGCTTGCCTCCTTGCAAATAATTGCGCGCGAACTAGTGCCTCGAGTCAGAAACTCGCTGCCGAAACCGACCAGGCGAGGATCATGCGTTGTTGCGCGCGCGACGAATATTGCTCATCTTCGCCGCGGCGCGACGCCCTGCCTGGCACTCGCCTGGTCGGTTTTTCACACCGGCGACGGTATGCCAATAATGTCTATTTCGTTGCATGTGGAGATCTCGAAGTTTGTCCACCGAATTTCTGACTCAGGACACTAACGACTCGCCTCGCCGGTTCTCGTTTCTTCGATCGGGCGCACCGATTCGTCGATGACGCGCGCGTCGAAATTTTCCACGAGCTCGCGCACGAACGGATCGCGATCGATCGCTTCGATTGCGATTCGTTGCCTTGCCTGCCGCTCCTGATCGTCGCGCTCTGCGGGCGTATTGCCGGTTGCCTGTCCGAGCGTGAACTCGAGACGCAATCTGCGTCCGAAATGCTCTTCGAGCGCCGCCTGCAATTTGTCGCGATAGGGTTTCTCCAGCAGATGACGATGCGCTTCCGGCACCATCAGAAACAACCGCTCGCCTGCCTGCGATGTCAGCTCACTGTGCTGTGCCAGCATGCGCGCCATGCCGCCCACTTTCAGCGCCGGTACGAGCACATGCCAATTGTCGATTTGCCGTATCGGCCCCTCGATTGGTTTTATCGACCCGTCGATGTAGTTTATCGACCTGTCTTTTATCGGCCCGTCGATTTGATTTATCGACCCGTCTTTTATTGGCCCGTCGATTTGTTTCACCAACTCGGGGCTCGCGACGCTTGCGCTCACGACGCTTGCAACCGCGGGTGGTTCCTTTTGCGTGATGCTGACCGCAGGTGCCGGCTGCGGCTTGGGCGGCGACTCTACTTTAGAGTCTGCCATTTCCAGCGGCGCATTGGCAATCACGCGCGGTGCAGATACGGATGACACGGGCTGAACCTTCACCGCTGCAGACGCGCCGGCGGCGCTGGCTGCGGGCGTTCGCGCGGGCGCAATTGCTTGCGGCGTCGTTTCGCGCTTGGCTGGTGGGGTTGTGTCCGAATCCGACGGCGCGAACGCCAACATGCGCAGCAGCGGCATCGTGAAGCCGGCGAATTCGTCCGGCGCGAGCGGCAGATCGGCGCGGCCCTGCAGCGCGATCTGATAGTAGAGCTGGATGTCTTCCGGCGCGAGTGCCGCGGCGAGCTGAAAAATCGCATCGCGATCCGGATCGTCAGCAGCGATCGCATCCGGCAGGGTCTGCGCTAGAGCGACGCGATGCAAAAGCGTGGCGAGCTCTTGCAGCGCGGTGTCGAAGCTGATGCTGCGAGCCTGCATCTCATTCGCCATGGACAGCAGCGCGGCGCCATCACGCCGAGACAGCGCATCGAGTAACGCGAACAAGAACGACTGATCGACGGTGCCGAGCATAGCGCGCACCGACGCCTCTTCTACCTGGCCGGCGCCATGCGCGATCGCCTGGTCGAGCAAACTCAGCGCGTCACGCAGGCTGCCTTGCGCGGCGCGGCCGATCAAGTTTAGCGCGGGAATTTCGAAGCTCACCTTCTCCTGCTGCAGGATGTGCTCGAGCCGTTCGCGAATTTGCGGCGCCGGAATCTGCTTCAAGTTGAATTGCAGGCAGCGCGACAACACGGTAACCGGAACTTTCTGCGGATCGGTCGTGGCCAGAATGAACTTGACGTGCGCCGGCGGCTCTTCGAGCGTCTTCAACATGGCGTTGAAGGCCGAGCGCGACAGCATGTGCACTTCGTCGATGATGTAGATCTTGAAGCGGCCGCTGGTAGGCGCGTACAGCGCGTTCTCCAGCAACTCGCGCATGTTGTCGACCTGCGTATGCGACGCCGCATCGAGCTCGAGCAGGTCGACAAAGCGGCCGCTATCGATCTCCAGGCATGCCGAGCAGACGCCGCACGGCGCCGCCGTGATGCCGGTCTCGCAATTGAGCGCCTTGGCCAGCACACGCGCCAATGTCGTCTTGCCGACGCCGCGCGTACCGGTCAACAAATACGCGTGATGCAGGCGGTTCTGGCGCAACGCGTTGGTCAACGCGCGGACGACATGCTCTTGGCCAACGAGTTGATCGAAGTTGCGTGGACGCCATTTGCGTGCGAGCGCCTGGCCGGGTGCAGGTGCGGCTGCGGGCGCGAGGTCGAATGCTAGGGGATCGGTCATCCGGGACAAGTTAGTCGGGGCGAGCGTCGCACTGACGCCCGCCCGCGCATGGGAGGCGAGCCTGAACCCCGGCACTTGCAAATAATAGCTGTGGCTGCTTCCTTCCGGACCTGACCAGATTCACTACTTTGCAATGCGGGGAGGCCCGCCATTGACTACCAGCGGTGATCAGTGATCTGTGATCAGTGATCGGCAATTCAAAAGCGATGATGCTAGAACGGTGATCAGTAATCGGTGATCGGTGATCAACGGCTCTAAGGCGGTGATCGGTGATCTGTGATCGGTGATCAACGGCTCTAAGGCGGTGATCGGTGATCTGTGATCGGTGATC
>JBDTMS010000728.1:0-2948 GCA_039934195.1 Betaproteobacteria bacterium | reverse complement strand
AAGACCGGCGCGCATCATCACGGCGCACTCGAGAGCGTGATCTACGTCGTCAGCGGACGCGCGCGTATGCGTTGGGGCGATGCGCTGGAATACATTGCCGAGGCAGGACCGGGCGATTTCATCTACGTGCCGCCGTTCGTGCCGCACCAGGAGATCAACGCATCGGACGAAGAACCGCTGTCCTGCGTGCTGGTGCGATCCGGGCAACAACCGGTGGTGGTGAATCTGGATATTCCGGTAGTCGAGAAGCCGGAAACCGTGCACTGGATCGACAACATCCATCCCGACCCGGACGCTGTGAAGTAGTGCGTACTCGCTGTGCGCGAGCGCCTGTGGCCGAATCGCGCAGGCGATAAAAAAATCAGCGAGTGCTTGTGTGGCCGCTCAGGGCCACCCTCTAGGGCATGTACACCAGCTGTGTGATCACCCGCTGAGGCTCGGCAGTACCGGTGATGGCGCGGCGGATATCAGCCAGCGGCGCGTCGTCGTTCAACACTGCGCGTCGTCCCACCTGTTCGACGCCGAGCTCACGCCAGAGCTGCTTCAAATTCACTTGCACGGGCTTCGCGCGCCACTGCTCGTACATCTCCGTCAGCACGCTCACGCCGGTCGCACGGTCGCCGCTGCGCAGCGCGTCGTTGATCGACCAGCGATGATCCAGGGTCCCGCCGTCTTTCATGATCGCGCGCAGCGCATCCTGTAGCCCGAAGCGATTGTCGGTGCGCTTGCGTATTTCGATGTCCGACATCAGACAGAACAGCGCGCCGCCCCAGTACACGCGGCCCCAGTCGGATGCCGCATCGAGGCCGTGATCGCGAGCGGCCGGCAGACCCTGCGGCATTTCGTGCATGAACGAATTCCAGACGCGCTCAGCCGAGAGCTGTCCGGCTTGCGCACGTGCAATCGGCTCGACGTAAGTGGCCGTACCTTCCTGCATCCAGTCGTGCTCGTCGGCAAACTGCGGCAAGGTCAGATGGATGAACTCGTGCGTAAGCATCCAGTCGGAAGCGAACTCCTGCGCACTGGTATTGCCGCCGATGCCAACGCGGACGAACGCGCCCGAATAGGCGAACGTTCGCGCCCAGCGCACGCCGGAGCCGTTCAGCCGTTCGATGAGGACCCGCGTTCGTTTAGCGGGAAAGGCGCCGTAGTAGGCATTGATGGCGGCGGTTGCATTCGCAACCCAGGCCTGAATTTCGGGTTGCGGTGGCGCGTCATCCTTGAGCTCGAGCGCGCCGTAGTCGAGACGCAGATCGACCTTAAGCTCGCTGGGCGGAAGCGGCTGTTCCTGATAGGCACTCGCGCGGGGTGCATTCAAACCGGGACCGGCGCAGCCCGCTGCGGTAACGGCGAGCGCGATGATTGCCAGGCAACCAACCTGATGCTGAACAGACATGATTCGACCCCCCACGGGCACGCGAAACGCATTCAGTATGCACCGCGTCCGGTCGGTCGAAAAGATTCCAGCGGCAATAGAGGCGCATTTTTTTTCTTCGCCTCTCGTAAGGTCAGTGAATCTCCGGCTCTGGCGTCGGCGCCGTGCCTTCCAGAAACTTGAAGTCGCAACCCTCGTGCGCCTGCGAGATGTTGTCCTGGAACAGCGCGCCGAAGCCCCGTTGGTATTTCGGCTTGGGCGCTTGCCATGCGTTGCGCCGACGCGCGAGCTCGCCTTCACTGACCTTGAGATCGAGTCGGCGTTCCGCGACATCCAGCTCGATTACATCGCCGCTCTGCACCAGTGCGAGCGGACCGCCGACGAACGATTCCGGTGACACGTGCAGCACACAGCAGCCGTAGCTGGTGCCGCTCATGCGCGCATCGGAAATGCGGACCATATCGCGCACGCCCTGTTTCAGCAGTTTTTTGGGAATCGGCAGCATGCCCCACTCCGGCATTCCGGGCCCACCGAGCGGCCCGGCATTGCGCAGGATCAGAACCGAATCCGCATCGACATCCAGTGCCTCGTCATCGATCCGGGCGGCCATATCGGTATAGTCGTCGAACACCACGGCGCGACCACTGTGCTTGAGCAATTTTGGATCGGCCGCAGTGGGTTTGATCACCGCGCCGTCCGGTGCCAGATTGCCGCGCAGCACCGCAAGACCGCCTTCCGCTTTCACCGGCTTTTCCAGGCTGGCGATCACGTCCGATGCAAAGCTCTTTGCGCCTTCGATGTTCTCGCCGAGCGTGCGGCCGTTCACCGTGCGCTCATCGAGATTGAGCAGCCCCTTCAGCTCGGCGAGCAGCGCTCGCAATCCGCCGGCGTAGAAGAAATCTTCCATCAGGAATTTGCCCGACGGCCGCAGGTTGGCCAGCAGCGGAACTTTGCCGGCGATCTCATCGAAGCGATCGAGCGGCAAATCGATGCCGGCGCGTCCCGCCATGGCAACCAGATGGACAATCGCGTTGGTCGAGCCGCCCAGCGCCATCAGGGCCATGATGGCGTTGTCGAACGCTTTCACCGAGAGAATATCGCTCGGCTTCAAGTCTTCCCAGACCATTTCTACGCTGCGCCGGCCGCATGCTTCGGCCATGCGCGAGTGATTGGCGTCGACCGCCGGAATCGATGCCGCGCCGGGCAAACTCAGTCCGAGGGTTTCGACCAGACTCGTCATCGTCGAGGCCGTGCCCATCGTCATGCAGTGACCCGCGGAGCGCGCGATGCCCTCTTCGATTTCCTCCCACGCCTGCTCATCGATGTTGCCTGCGCGCAACTCCGCCCAGTATTTCCACGAGTCGCTGCCGCTGCCCAGGGTGTTGCCGCGCCAGTTGCCGCGCAGCATCGGCCCACCCGGCATGAACACGGCGGGCAAGTTCATCGATGTGGCGCCCATCAACAGCGCCGGCGTCGTCTTATCGCAGCCGCCCATCAGCACGCAGCCATCGATCGGATAGGAGCGCAGCAGCTCTTCGGTTTCCATCGCGAGAAAATTTCGGTACAGCATCGT
>JBDTMS010000727.1:0-2950 GCA_039934195.1 Betaproteobacteria bacterium | reverse complement strand
GACAATGAATCTTCTGGCGCACGCGCTGTTGTCCGACGGTACGACCGATGGCCTGCTCGGCAGCCTGATGGGCGACTTTGTAAAAGGTCCCCTGGATGAGCGGTACCGGGCAGCCATCAGGCACGGTCTTGTCCTGCACCGGCGCGTGGATAGCTTCACCGACGCGCATCCGGTAGTGGCCGGGAGCCGCGCGCGCATCATCGGGGCGCGCCGCCGCTATGCCGGCATATTGGTCGACATGTTCTACGACCATTTTCTCGCTCGGCATTGGGACGACTATTCGGCTGAGCCGCTCGAGCGTTTTACCACCCGGGTCTATGCCGCTCTGCTATCGCACAAGCACGAATTGCCTGAACGTTTGCAACAGCTCGCACCGAACATCGCATCGGCGGACTGGCTCGGCTCGTATCGCGATGTCGCAGCGATCGGCATTGCGGTCGACCGCCTCGGCCAGCGACTCACGCGCGGCAACGCATTGCTCGGCTCGGTGGCTGAGCTGGTGAGTAACTACGATGCGTTTCGAACGGACTTCCGTCGGTTCTTCCCTGATGTTGTTCTGCTCGCGTGCGAGCAGAACAACATCAGGGAAAGGGGCTAGGGGCTGGGGGGCTGGACTTGGGACTTGGCGCTGGGAACGGCGGTCAAAACCACAGCGCATCGGCGCCTGCATCAACACATGAACTTCTCGCGATGAATGATCGGTTGACGCCACGAAGATCACTACCGCATCGGGTTGCCTGGTTTCTGCGCTTCCGCGGATCGGATCAGCAAATGCTCGAGGACATCGCGCAGCGGCTGCAGGATTTGATCGCGGCGGATTCGTTGTCCGACCGGCTGCATGCGTTCACCTTGCTATTCGACTGGGCGCGCTCGGGCGAGGCGTCATCGGAAAGCACGGACAGCGGCACGCTATCGCCGCGCGCGGTGCACCGCTGGACGTTGCTGCTCGATTTTCTCGATGCACATGACGACATACGCACACGCGTGCAGAGCGCGATCAGCGAAGCGCTGGCCGAAACCGAAGGCAGCAATTTATTCGGCGCCGCCGGGCTCCCCAGTGGCCGCGGCTTCATTGCCGGATTCGGCGATCGATTGATGCAGCGTCTGCTGCCTGAAGTCGCTGAAGAGCACGATCTAGCGCGGCTGCTGCACCGGCTCTATTCGGAAAAATCGCACGTCGAACGCTTCGCGCGCTTGCCCCCGGCCTTGTTTACCCGCCTGGCCGACTTACTGCGGCCGGCCGCCGAGTCCGACATCCGCTCGTCTTTGCGCAATGATTTCGCCGATGGCTTTCGTCTCCTGGCCACGCGAGTCCAGGCCGAGGGGCTGGCGCCGAAGCTGCGCGCACGTAGCGCGCACGTTCGCGTGAGTCGGTCGCCGTTCTATCTGCAGCAACACGCGGCCGACGCGCTGCTGCAGAACTGGATCGCAGAGGACGTCGATATCAGCGCGCACTCGCAGGCATGGCGCGATCGGGCGAGCGCGTGCCGCAAAGCGACGACCGAGATTGCGCACCGGCTGGAGAGCGCCGGCGTGAGCGTCGATATCGTCTACAGTCTCGATGTCATCGACCGTTGTCTCACGCGCATGGAGCTGATGGCGAGCTTCATGGAATCCGAACCGGGTGCGCAACGCGATGCGGTGCTGCACATCCTGCTCGCACTGCTAATCGGCGCGACCTTGCAGGATCGCAGCATCGCCCATCTCACGCGCTCGAACCTGCAGCTCCTCGGCCGCAAGATCGTCGATCGTTCCGGCAAGACCGGCGAGCACTACATTGCCTGGACCCGAGCGGAATATTGGCTGATCTGGCGCGCAGCCGCCGGCGGCGGACTGCTGACCATGTTCACCGCCGCGATCAAGATGATGATCGTCGGCGCCGGCATGGCGCTGTTCATCGAAGGCGTGGTAGGCGGGTTCAACTACGCGGTGAGTTTTCTGCTGCTGCAGATGTTCGGTCTCGTGCTCGCCACCAAACAGCCGGCCATGACGGCGGCGGCGCTCGCGAATATCATGCGCACGCAGCGAGGCGCCGAGCGGCTGGACGAGGTGGTCGACTACTCCGTCCAAATCTGCCGGTCGCAGATCGCAGCGGCGATTGCCAACGTCGCGATCGTCTCCGTGGGTGCGTACGCATTCAGCACGCTCTGGCAGCTCGCAATGGGACGTCCGTTTCTCGATGCGCACGAGGCCGAGCATGTATTCCAAAGCTTGAGTCCGATTGCGAGCGGTACCGTCTGGTACGCGGCGCTTACCGGCGTCGTGTTGTGGGCGGCGGGATTGATCGGCGGCTGGTTCGATAACTGGGCGGTGTATCACCGATTGCCCGAAGCGATTGCTGCGCATCGGCTGGGACAGCGCTTCGGGCGCAGACGCATGAACAAAATTGCCGGCCTGGTCTCGCGCAACATCGCGGGCTGGGCCACCAATATCTCGCTCGGGTTCATGCTCGGCCTGGCACCGGTGATCGGCAAGTTTCTCGGCTTGCCGCTCGACGTCCGCCACGTCACGTTGTCGAGTGGAATACTCGCGTTTGCTGCGACCAGCCTCGGCGATGCGTGGCTGCGCGACAACTGGTTCGTATGGGCGGCGGTCGGCATCGGCACGATGTTCGTGCTCAATCTCGGTGTGAGCTTTCTGTTGTCGCTCTACACCGCTGCCCGTGCATACGGTCTGCCGCGCAGTTTCATGCTCGACTACGCGCGCGCCGTCGGCGCGCGCTTTCTGCGCCGCCCGGGCGATTTCGTGCTGCCGCCGACGGCGAGCGCGAAGTCGCCCGATCATTGATCTCAATCTTTGCAGACGCACACATGGACGCATCCGAAGCGACGAAAATGAAACTCTCGATCGGCAAGCTCGGCTCGGTGTTTTTGCGCAACGGCACGCTGACTTTCGGCGGCGGCGACGCGACCACGGCATCGCTTCAGCGCGAGCTGGTCGGCAATCGCGG
>JBDTMS010000726.1:0-2958 GCA_039934195.1 Betaproteobacteria bacterium | reverse complement strand
GTGCGCTTCAGCGAGCAGGATGTGCGCCCCATGGGCCGCACCGCGCGCGGCGTTCGGGGCATGCGGCTGGGAATCGGCCAGCAGGTTATCTCACTGCTGGTTGCCGAAGACGAAAGCCAGTCGGTGCTGACCGCCACCGAGAACGGCTACGGCAAACGCACGTCGATCGGCGAATACACACGTCACGGCCGCGGCACGCTCGGCATGATTGCGATTCAAACCAGCGCGCGCAACGGCAAAGTCGTCGCGGCCAAGCTGGTGAAGTCGGACGACGAGATCATGCTGATCACCACCGGCGGCGTATTGATCCGGACGCGTGTGATGGAAATCCGAGCGATGAGCCGCGTCACGCAGGGTGTCACCCTGATCAATCT
Source organism: Betaproteobacteria bacterium (assembly GCA_039934195.1). Taxonomy (GTDB): domain Bacteria; phylum Pseudomonadota; class Gammaproteobacteria; order Burkholderiales; family SHXO01; genus SHXO01. The sequence continues at coordinate 2,584 of JBDTMS010000726.1, read as the reverse complement.
GGACGCCGACGAGCGGCTGGCGGGCCTGGAAAAGGTCGTCGAGACTGAAGACTTGAATGGGGTGGAAGGTACCGGGGTAGAGCGTAATGGCCTGGAAGGCAATCGAGTGGAGGGTGATGGCGCGGTAGAGGGCGATGCCTCGCCGCCGGCGGATGCCGATGAGGAGGGCGGCTCAGCCTCGGAAAATGATGCAGGCACGGACGGCGGAGCAAACGGCGACGCGTCGGACGGCGAGAATGATGCAGGTAAGGCGGACGATTCGGGCAGCACAGACGATTCGGGCGGCCCGGATGCAAGTTAATCGGACGGCACAGTGAGCAATCGTTATGCGAGTCAATCACATGTCAGCCGCGAACTGATCGATTCGTCAATCCCGGCCGAGACACAATTCAGTTAGACATAATGCGCATATTCAATTTCAGCGCCGGCCCCGCGGTTCTTCCTGAAGACGTATTAAAACAGGCGCGCGACGAAATGCTCGACTGGCATGGCTCGGGCATGTCCGTCATGGAGATGAGCCATCGCGGTAAGGAGTTCATCTCGATCGCCGAGAGCGCCGAGCAAGACCTGCGCGACTTGCTGGCGATCCCGGCCAACTACAAAGTGCTGCTCCTGCAGGGCGGCGCGACCTTGCAGTTCGCGATGATCCCAATCAATCTGCTGGGCGGAAAATCGTCTGCCGACTATATCGACACAGGCGAATGGGCGAAGAAGGCGATCTCGGAGGCAAAGAAATTTTGCGCTGTTAACGTCGCCGCGAGCAGCGCGGATCGCAAGTATACCTACGCGCCGAAGCAAGCCGATTGGCAGCTCGATCGCAACGCCGCTTATGCTCATTACACCGGCAACGAAACGATCGGCGGCGTCGAGTTCCATTGGATTCCCGATACCGGAGACGTTCCGCTGGTGTGCGATCTCTCGTCGACGTTGCTGTCGCGGCCGCTCGATGTCTCCAGATTCGGATTGATCTATGCCGGCGCGCAGAAGAATATCGGCCCCGCGGGCCTGACTATCGTGATCGTACGGGAAGATCTTATCGGTCACGCGCCGCTAGGCACGGCCTCGATGCTGGACTACAAAATCCAGGCTGATAACGATTCGATGTACAACACCCCGTCGACTTACGCGATCTACATTGCCGGGTTGGTGTTCAATCGATTGAAACAGCACGGCGGTTTGCCCGCGATGGAAAAAATCAACGCCGCGAAGGCCGCCCTGTTGTATGACCTGCTCGACACTAGCGGCTTCTACCAGAGTCCGGTTGCGCGCGAAGACCGCTCCTGGATGAACGTCCCGTTCACCATCAAGGATGCTGCGCTGGACGAGCCGTTTCTCAAGCAGACGCAAACGCAGGGCCTGATGCAGTTGAAAGGCCATCGTTCGGTCGGCGGCATGCGTGCGTCGATCTACAACGCGATGCCCATCGAAGGCGTGCAGGCGCTCGTGCAGTTCATGCGCGAGTTCGAGGCGCGCCATGGGTGAGGTGCGCCATGGATGATGTGCGCCGAGCGGCAGACCGGTTGCGCATACTGACGCTCAATGCCATTTCGGAGGCGGGTCTCAAGTTGCTGCCGACGGATCGCTACCAAATAGCATCGGACGCAATTAGTCCGGACGCGATTCTGGTCCGCTCGCAAAACATGCACGACATGGTGATTCCCGCATCGGTCCGGGCGATCGGGCGTGCGGGCGCCGGCACCAACAACATCCCCGTCGAGGCGATGAGCGCACGCGGCATCCCGGTGTTCAATGCGCCCGGCGCGAACGCCAATGCGGTGAAGGAGTTGGTCATCGCCGGTTTGCTGCTCGCCGCGCGCAACCTGGTTCCCGCCATCCGTTTCGTCGACGGGCTGCGTGCGCCGGATGACGCGGCGCTGAATGTGCTGGTCGAGGAAAATAAGAAGCACTACGCCGGCGTCGAGCTGCCCGGCCAAACGCTCGGTGTTCTAGGCCTGGGCCGCATCGGCAGTCTCGTCGCGGATGCTGCAATCAAGTTGGGCATGGATGTCCTCGGATACGATCCCGAGATCACGGTGGAGGCCGCCTGGAGCCTGCCGTCCTCGGTGCGTAAAGCGCATAGCATCGAAGAAGTGCTGAAGACGTGCGATTTCGTCAGCGTGCACGTGCCGCTGATCGCGCAGACGCGCCATCTTGTCAACGCCCAGCGCCTCGCTTTGATGCAGCCGGGCGCCGTGCTGTTGAATTTCGCGCGCGACGAGATTGTCGATGCCAACGCGGTGGCCGAGGCGCTCACCGCGAAACGGCTGCACTACTATGTATGCGACTTTCCCAGCGCGCGGCTGGCCGGCCATCCTGACGTCGTCGCGCTTCCGCATCTAGGCGCCTCCACGCGCGAAGCGGAGGACAATTGCGCGGTGATGGTTGCCAGCCAGCTGCGCGATTACCTGGAGCACGGCAATATTCGCCATGCCGTTAATTTCCCGGATGTCGTGATGGAGCGCGAATCGCCCTACCGGATCGGGATTGCGAACGCCAACGTTCCCAACATGCTTGGCCAAATTTCTACCGCAGTGGCAAACGCCGGCCTCAACATTCATAACATGCTCAACAAATCCAGACGCGA
>JBDTMS010000725.1:0-2958 GCA_039934195.1 Betaproteobacteria bacterium | reverse complement strand
CCCAACGGCAATCTGCTGGTGTCCGGCGAGAAGCAGATCACCATCAATCAGGGCACCGAGTTCATTCGATTCTCCGGCGTCGTCAATCCGATCAACGTGACGTCTGCCAATACCGTGTCCTCTACGCGTGTCGCAGACGCACGCATCGAATATCGCGGCAACGGATACATCGACGAAGCGCAGACCATGGGGTGGCTCTCCCGTGTGTTTCTGAGCATCTGGCCGTTCTAATTCAAGGAGCCATTGTGAGACGCATCATGAGAGCCGCGATAGTTGGGTTGCTGCTGGGACTGGTCCTGGCGCTGACGCCATCCGCGCACGCGCAGCGCGTGAAAGACTTGACGCAAGTGCAGGGCGTGCGCAGCAACCAGCTGGTCGGCTACGGCCTGATCGTCGGACTCGACGGTACCGGCGATCAGACCACCCAGACGCCGTTCACGACGCAAAGTCTCACGAGCATGCTCGGACAACTCGGCGTGCAACTGCCAGCCGGCACATCGCTGCAGTTGAAGAACATCGCCGCGGTTATGGTGACGGCATCGTTGCCGGCGTTCTCGCGGCAAGGCAGCATGATCGACATCACGGTTTCCTCGCTCGGCAATGCGAAGAGCTTGCGCGGGGGCACCTTGCTGATGACGCCGTTGAAAGGTGCGGACGGCAAAGTCTACGCAATGGCACAGGGCAATCTGCTGGTTGCCGGCGCCGGCGGCGCCGCCGGTGGATCGAGCGTCACCGTGAACTCGCTCAATGCCGGTCGCATTCCGAACGGCGCAACGGTCGAGCGCGAAGTACCGATGCCGGTCGGGCAAGGCGACTTCGTTTACCTGGAAACCAATCAAGCCGATTTCACCACCACCTCGCGCATCGTCGAAGCGCTCAACTTGATGCTCGGCGTCGATACCGCTACCGCAGTGGACGGCCGCCGCATCCGCGTCAAGGCGCCGGTCGACAGTACGCAGCGCGTGGGATTCGTGTCGCGCCTGGAAAACATCGTCGTCACACCCGCCGATCCGTCGCCGAAAGTCATCATCAATGCGCGCACCGGCTCGGTCGTGATGAATCAGCTTGTTCGCATATCCGAATGCGCGGTCGCGCATGGCAGCTTGACGGTCGTGATCAGCTCGACGCCTGTGATCTCGCAGCCGGGGCCGTTCTCGCAGGGCGACACAGTGGTGTCGCAGCAGGCGGATATACAACTGCAATCGAACGCTAAGGCACAGCTGGTACTGGTTCCGTCGACCGCGAGCTTGAGCGATTTGGTGAAGGCGCTCAACGCGGTCGGCGCGACGCCGATCGATCTACTCGCCATCCTGCAGGCGATGAAGGCAGCCGGCGCACTCAAAGCCGAGTTGGAGATCATCTGATGATCAAGGCATCTGAAATGAGCACTGGGCTCGTTGCCGATCCGAAATCGCTGGGTGGTCTGCGCGAGCGTGCGATCAAGGACCCGGAGGGCACCTTGAAGGAAGCGGCGCGTCAGTTCGAAACCATCTTCATGAACATTATTATGAAGAGCATGCGCACCGAGGCGAGCGGGAAGAGTTTGTTCGACAACGAAGGCACGCGCGTTTTCACTGGCCTGCTCGACGAGGAATTCTCCAAGAAGTGGGCAAACAGCGGCGGCATGGGGCTGGCCGACTTGATGGTTAAACAGTTGTCCCAGAAGCACACAACGCAGCATAAGCAGACCGGTTTCGAGGTCAAGAATTCGCCGAATCTGCCGTTAAAACAGGCATAAGGAATAGCATCTCATGGCAACCAGCATCTTCGGCATCGGTCTCTCGGGTCTCAACGCAGCGCAGGCGTCGCTCGCGTCGACCAGCCACAACATCACCAATTCGGCGAGCGGCGCGTTCCACCGTCAAACTGCGATTCAGGGAACGCAGAATCCGCAGTTGGCTGCCGGCGGATTCTTCGGCAAAGGCGCAACGGTCGAAACCGTGGTGCGATCGTACGATCGTTTTCTCGAAGGCGCGGTGCTGCAGGCGCAGGGTCAAGGCAGCTACCTGGATGCCTACAACAAACAGATCACGCAGATCGACAACTTGCTTGCCGATCCAACATCGGGTCTGTCGCCGGCTCTGCAAACATTTTTCGCCGGCGTACAAGACGTCGCGTCGAATCCCGCTTCGGTGCCGTCGCGCCAGGCGATGATCAGTCAAGCGAACGCAATGGTTTCGCGCTTCGCTACCTTCGATTCGCGCTTCGAGCAGTTGCGCAGCGGCGTGAACAGTGAGATCAGCGATTCGATTACGCAGATCAACGCCACGGCAAAAAGCATCGCGGACATGAACGATCAGATCATCGACAGCTTGTCGAGCGATTCCAAGCCGGCCAACGACCTGCTCGACAAGCGCGATGCGCTGGTTGCTACTCTGAATAAGCTGATCCACACCGACGTGATCAACGAATCGAGTGGCAGCATCAGCGTGTTTATCGGCACCGGTCAAACGCTCGTGATCGGCAATCAGTCCTACACCCTGAACGCAGCGCCGTCTGCGGCAGACCCGAAGGACTTCGACATTTCTTATCAGTCGGGTGGCAGCACGACTCCGATCAACGCTAGCAACCTGAAAGGCGGCGCGCTCGGCGCGCTGCTCGATTTCCGCACGCAAACGCTGGACACCGTGCAGAACAGTCTCGGCCGCACGGCGATCGTTCTGGCGCAGACGTTCAACGATCAGCACCGGCTGGGACAAGATTTGAACGGCGTCGCCGGGCAGAATTTCTTCAACGTGCCGACGCCGACGGTATTGATCAACAGCAACAACACCGGTACCGCAGCGATCACGGCCAGCAATACTGCGGTCGGTTCGCTCACCGGTAGCGACTACCGCCTGCAGTTCTCCGCCGGCAACTGGACGTTCACCCGGCTGACGGACAACACGCAAACCGTGTTCGCCGCGTTTCCGCAGACGATCGACGGCATCACGCTTGCGTCGCCATCCGGCGTAGTGG
>JBDTMS010000724.1:0-2962 GCA_039934195.1 Betaproteobacteria bacterium | reverse complement strand
TTACCAGCCACTGATACAGGGCTTGCAGCGCGAATTCGCGCGAACGTCGCCGGCTGCCTCGCGACGCGTGATCCTGCAGCGATGCGACGGTTTCACTCATCGAGTTGCTTCATCAAGTTCGCCATCTCCACGGCGACGCGCGCGGCCTCCGCCCCTTTCGTACTCGCCCGCGCAATCGCTTGATCGTCGGTATCTGTGGTGAGAATGGCGTTGGCTACCGGAATGCCGGTATCGCGTTGCACGGCGCTGACACCGGCAGCCGATTCGTTCGCTACGATTTCGAAGTGATAGGTATCGCCGCGGATGACTGCACCGAGCGCGATCATCGCGTCGAATTCATCGCCTTCCGCCATTTTGTACAGCGCGACCGCGATTTCCAGCGCGCCCGGCACGCTCACTAGCAGCATGTCTTCGGCGCGAACGCCGAGCTTGCGCAACTCCGCCGTGCACGCGCTCAGCAGCGCATCGGCAACGTCGATGTTGAATCGACTCATTACGATGCCGATACGCAGCGCTATGCCGTCGGTATTGGGCTCGATCTCGAGGATATCGTCATAGCGTGCCAACTTATTGCTCCCGTTTGCGTGGGCTGAGCGGCGTGACACTGCCGCGCTTGTGCGATTTTTCCGGCATCGCATAGCCGGTCACTTCTAAATCGAAACCCGTCATGCTCGGCATCTTACGCGGCACGGCGAGCAGCTTCATCTTGGTGACGCCGAGGTCCTTGAGAATTTGCGCACCGATGCCGTAGGTGCGCAGGTCCATCTTCGCCGAATCTTGCACCTCCGGGCTGGCCTGCATCCGCTCCAGCAAACTGTCCGCGGTTTCGTTACGATGGAGCAGAACGACCACGCCATTGGCGCTTGCCGCGATGGTGCGCATGGCGTCGTGCAGATTCCACGAGTGCGTCGTGCCGCCCGCGTCGAGCAGATCGATAACGGACAGCGGCTCATGTACTCGCACGAGCGTTTCTTGGCCGGGAACGATATCGCCTTTGACCAGCGCGAGATGAACGTCGTTGGCGGTGGTGTCGCTATATGCGACCAGCCGAAACCGGCCGTACGGCGATTCCAGCGGCCGCTCCGACACGCGCGTTACCAGCGATTCGGTGCGGCTACGATACTGAATCAGATCAGCGATCGTACCGATCTTGAGTGCGTGAGCCTGCGCGAAGGCCAGCAGATCGGGCAACCGCGCCATCTCGCCGTCTTCGCGCAGGATCTCGCAAATCACTGCGGCCGGCGTTAGTCCTGCAAGCTGCGCGAGATCGCATCCCGCCTCGGTGTGTCCCGCACGGACGAGCACACCGCCGCGCTGTCCCATCAACGGAAAAATGTGGCCCGGCTGAACGATGTCCTCCGGCTTTGCGTCGCGCTTGACGGCCGCCTGGATGGTGCGGGCGCGATCGCCCGCCGAAATCCCGGTGGTGACGCCGCGCGAGGCTTCGATCGAAAGCGTGAAGTTGGTGCCGAGCTGCGAGCGGTTGTTCGCCACCATTAACGGCAAATTCAATTGCAGGCAGCGCGCCTCGGTCAACGTCAAGCAGATCAACCCACGGCCGTGCTTGGCCATGAAGTTAATCGTCTGCGGCGTCACGAATTCTGCGGCCATCAGCAGGTCGCCTTCGTTCTCGCGGTCTTCTTCGTCGACCAAGATGACCATGCGCCCCGCTTGCACTTCGCCGATGATCTCTGCCGTGCTGCTGATCGTCATTTGCCGTCTCCATCGCTCGCGCTCGCGAGACGTTCCACATAACGCGCGAGTAAATCGATTTCGATGTTCACCGTCTGGCCCGCACGCAGATGTCTGAGGTTAGTTATCCGCAGCGTGTGCGGAATCAGGTTGACGCGAAAACTGTCGCGTTCCACCTCGTTCACGGTGAGGCTGACACCGTTGACCGTAACCGAGCCTTTGCGCGCAATGTATTTGCTCAATTCGACAGGGACGCGGACTTCGAGCAATGTGTTCTCGCCGAGCGCCTGCATCCGGCTCACCTCCCCGCGCCCGTCGACGTGACCGGTTACGAGATGCCCACCGATGCGGTCGGACAATCGCAGCGCTTTTTCCAGGTTAACCACCGCGCCGTGCGCAAATCCCGCAGTCGTCGTCAGCGTCGCGTCGGATACGTCGACATGAAACGCATCCGGCGCAAGTGCGATCACGGTAAGGCAGCAGCCATCGACTGCGATGCTGTCACCGGTTTGGATGTCATCGAGCGGCAAGCTGCCGCTACCGAGCACTAGCCGCACCCCGCCCTGGCGCTGCTCGACGTGGCGCACCTGTCCTACGGCTTCGATGATTCCGGTGAACATGACTGTTATGCCACTCTCGCAATCATGCGCCAGTCTGCGCCAACCCGGCGCACGTCATGAATCGCCAACTGCAGCCGCTGCTCGAGGCCGGTCAGCTCGCCGAGATCGAACATACCCCGCGCGTCATCGCCGAGCAAGTGCGGCGCGACGTACATGATCAGCTCATCGACCAGGCCGGCACGCAGCAGCGCGCCATTCAGCCGATTGCCCGATTCCACCAGAATTTCATTGAGCTCGCGCCGCCCCAGTTCTCGCAACAGCTCAACGAGATCGACTTTCCAGTTGTCGTCGGCGATGCGAACCAGTGTTGCACCACGCGCTTCGAGTTGTCGCATCTTCTCCGCGGAACTCTCGGAATAGGCAACCAGGGTCTGACCGCCATCGAGGACTTTCGCGTCGAGCGGCATCGCCAAGCTGCGATCGATCACGATGCGCAGCGGCTGCCGGTCGGTGCGCACGTCGCGCACGGTCAGACGCGGATTGTCCGATAGCAACGTACCGATGCCGACCATCACCGCACATGAGCGTGCGCGCCAGCGATGCCCATCGCGCCGTGCGGCTTCGCCGGTGATCCATTGGCTAACGCCGTTGCGCAGCGCCGTGCGCCCATCCAGGCTGGCGGCGGTTTTCAGACGCAGCCACGGACGACC
>JBDTMS010000723.1:0-2967 GCA_039934195.1 Betaproteobacteria bacterium | reverse complement strand
TCATCTCTGCGGAGAAACGAAACTGCAATCGTTCATCCGCGCGGCCGAGGATGAGATCGGGTGTCTTCTGGATGATATTGAGCGCAAGCGTCTTGCCATCCGCGAGCGCGACCTGAATCGTTTCCGGCGTGGGCGTCGGCGTCCATGCTTGCGTCAGCAGGCTCGCGCTCAAACGCCAATCGTCGGCCCAGCGGTTGCGATCATCTTGGCTCGACTGTTCTTTGCCCGCAGCAGTTGGCGGCTGCACCAGCCATTTGCCGTCTTTTTGCTCGACGCGAAACGAGGTAAACGTGAAGCCGACGGGTTTCTCGGCAGGTGCGAACAGCGTGTGCGCGATCATGTGGTCAGCGCGAGCAGGAATCAGCGAAGCGTAAAAAGCCGACACCAGATAGACGCCGTCGCCAGTCGCCACATATTGTTCCTGCGTGAGCGGATTCGTAGTCCCGAACGCAAAGTCCTGACCGTCGATTTTCACGGCAACCGTGGGATGGTCGAGCTCGAACGGTTTCAGATCCGTCGCAGGCAGCTTTTCTTTGCTGCTGGCGGAGAGCAGATCGAGCAGGCGCTGCGCCTGCGTGGCGTCTGCGCGCGCCTGCATCGGCGAGGTGAGAAACCACAGTTCGCCGCGCTTCTCCATTGTGTAACCGTTGCCCGCGGCCGGGACCACTTCGATTTTCTTCACCGCAGTGGCAATCTGCGTCGACAACTTGAACGTTACTTCTTTCGGCTGCTTGCTCTGATGCCACGCATACCCGGCTAGCGCCGCGACGCCGAGCAGCAAGCTCGCATTTATTATCCAACCGCGCTTCATCGCTGCCTCTGATGTCGCATCATCCGCGCCGTCGCTGCCACCAGATCATGCCGCCGGTGAACAGGAACGCGGCCGGCAGCATGAACAAGAAGATCAGCCCGACCATATTCACCGTCGTCTGATTCATCTTCAACTGGCTATCCGAGCCGGTGCGCGGCTGAATCGTGATGAGATTCTCGTCTTGAGCAAGCCAGTTCAAAATGTTGACACCGAGGTCAAGATTGCCCAACAGACCGATCGCGGCGTTGGTGAGAAAGCCGCTGCCGCCGACAATGACGACACGCTGACTTTTGTCTTTCACCGTTCGATCCATCGCCACGGCGATCGTGATCGGCCCGGGAACGTCGCGATCCTTGTCGAAGCGCACCGCTTTGCTGATGTCGTCGGTTTCCAGCCAACCCGTCTGCGCGACCTGTACCAGCTGAGTCGTATGCCAATCTCCGTTTTCCGGTTTCGTCTCGATCCGTCGCACCGTCGGAAAAATGGTGTTGAGCGCGAAGTTTTCGGTAATGGGATGCGCGCCGTACGATGTCCCGAGTGCGTTGGTGGGTTGCGCGCCGAGCTTGCTGGCGAGCGGATCGATCACCGAGCCCGGCGTCAAAGTGAGTCCGAGATATTCTGCGAGCGGCTCCATACCGAATAGCGGCGCAGGCTCGATCAGCCACAGGAGATTGCCGCCGCGCTCGAGATACGCTTTGATCTTTGCCACTTCGCCGGGCTGCGCTTTGGTGCGCGCGGTTGCCAGCACCAGAACGCTGGCGTTGTCGGGCACTTCTTGCGCTACCGCCAAGTTGAGCGGGCTGATGCGAAATCCCTTGTTGGTGAGTTGCTGCCCGAAATCGCCGAGATCGAAGTTGGTGCGACCATCGAGTGTGGGCTCGCCGTGACCGGTGACGTACATTACGAATTGTTCTTTGCCGCGCAGCAGACGCTGCAACAGATTCGCCATCGCCTGCTCGTTCAATCCGGTGAGATGCTCCGAGCGCTTGCCGTACTGAACGACCAGCTCGCCGTTGATGCGAATATTTGCCGCCTTGGTTTCGTTCGGTTGGCTGTTGGGATCGATGAACTGCAGTGTTATATCGCGCTTGGCGAGTTTATAAGGCTCGAGGAAATCGCTGATCTGCTGACGCAGATTGCCTTGCGTGGCGTCGCGCGGCGTCGCGTACGCTGTGATGACGATCGGCCCCTGCATGCGGGTGAGCACGTTGCGCGTCGGCTCGGCCAGCGTATTGCGCTGGGTCGCGGTGAGATCCCACTGCGTGCGAATATCTTTCGTCACCCATACGATCAAGCACGCCGCCGCGACGAGCAGGACGGCGAAGATGCCGTTTTGAATCAGCATCTGCATTTGAAACTTCGGACCGGCCTTCATGCGCGGAGCCGATCGGCGTCGAGGCGCCGGATGGAGAGCAGCAGGAACAAGGCGATGAGCACCAGGTAATAGATGAGATCGTTGAGCGCAACGATGCCGCGCGCAAACGTGTCGAGATGCTTGATCAGCGAGATCAGGTGCAGCGGACTGGCGGGATCGGTAGCGCCCGCGTTGACCAGCCACAGCACGAGCAGCGCGGCGAACGTGCCGACGATTGCAATCACCGGCTGCGCTGTCAGCGACGACAGGTACAAGCCAACCGCTGCGAAGCTGCAGCAGAGCAAGAACAATCCAAGCGTATTACCCAACAGCATGCCCAGATCGAGCTTGCCGCCGGCATACAAGGACAGCGACATCAGCACCAGCAATCCGATCGCGATCGCGAGAAACGCCGTCAGCGCTAAAAATTTTCCGAGCACGATCTGGGTAATCGACACCGGCGCGGAGAGCAGAAAGATCAATGTCTGATTGCGCCGCTCTTCCGCCAGCATGCGCATCGACAGCAGCGGCACTACCATCAACAGAAGAATGCGCGCGATGCCGAAGGAGGCTTCGACGACGTAAGCGGTGAAGCCCGGCGCACCCGGATTCATCGCCATCTGCGACTGTGTCTCGTAGAACGCCTGCAGCCCGAGCAAAAAGAAGTACGCGAACAAGATTTGCAGACAGGCGAGGACGACCCACGCCAGCGGCGCGGCGAACAAGCGCCGCAGTTCTTTCCCGGCAATCACGAACATCATCATTTCGGCTGCTCCGCTTCTGCCGTGGTCAGTTGCACGAA
>JBDTMS010000722.1:0-2972 GCA_039934195.1 Betaproteobacteria bacterium | reverse complement strand
CAAACGATAAGCTCGGGCGTGTGCCGGCTATTTACGACGTGGAGGGCCGAACAATGCTGGATACACAGCACGCACGGTACAAGGACGGCTCTTATATGGCCGTTACGTCTAAGCAGTTCGTGGGCGCGTTGATCAACTGCACCACCCGCAGCCGGCCGCGCTCGGACACTCGAGGCCTTCTCTAAAGCACAAAAGACACTTCATTGATGTTGCTTGGGTGAACGACGTGGCGGTAATACCTTGTGCTGTGCCACGCGTGCTGTGTGAGTATCAAGTGCACGTTATGTTGACAGCACCGGCGCTTATTAGGGAGGTCCGCGTCGTGCCAATTGAGTGTCCGCAGGCAGTACAAAAAGCGCTTCAACCGCCTGTACTAGTGGCAGGCGACGTCCCTGTCGAGCGCTTACATGTCCACCTCATGAAAGACCATGGCGGCAAGCCGCCCGTCTATTCTGTATTGATTCTACCTTATGCCAAAACGCCACTGCGCCACGCGCTGGAGAAGCTTTTGCTCAGGCGACTGCACTTTGGAGCTGGGTGTTCGCTGGCGTATTTGCCAGCGGTCCCATCTATGCCGCTGCGTTGCATCTTCCCGTAGATATAGGTGCAATTAGCACGGGACAAGCACGTATGAACTTGCCCCTGGAAAACGACTTGAGATGCGCTGTCCAACGGCGTTCCCAGACGAACAGCCTTGCTAAAGGAGATATGGCGTTAGTTCCCCCTCGGGATAGATCCCTCGGTATCAGTCAATCCACTGATCGAGGCTACAACGATTCGCGTAGCGAAGTCGGCACGTTGACCCCGTCGATTCTTTCCGCAGTTGAGTTTGCTTCGGAGCCCACTCCAAATGGCGAGTTAAGTCTGGAAGCCCGGCGCTACGAAGCTAATGAAGCCGTTAACTTCGGCATTGCGAGTGAGGACTTTCCGGAGGCCCTCGTGCTCGAGTCATCTACAGTGCTTATCGTAGACCAGCGCCAATGGAAACCGCTGTATGCCCGGCAGGTTCATTGCAAACGGTCCATCGCTTCGCTCACCAAATTGATGACGGCGATGGTCGTTCTAGATCTGGGGGTCACGCTTGACGAGTGGATACAGATAGCGCTACGGGATGTGGATTGGCTGAAGCGCAGTAGCTCCAGGCTGAAAGTAGGAACCAAGCTTAAGCGTTATGAAATGTTGAGGCTCGCGTTGATGGCATCCGAGAATCGTGCCGCAGCAGCCTTGGCGCGAACATACCCCGGAGGTACGAAAGCTTTCATAAAAGCGATGAACGACAAGGCCGCCAAGCTGCAAATGTTGAACACTAAATTCGTTGATCCAACCGGTTTGAACCCCGGCAACGTCTCTACCGCCTACGACTTGGCGATAATGGTCAATGCCGCATATGACTATGCGTTATTACGGCAGTTCACGACGGGCCAGTCGCAAGATATTGCATACAAGCATCGGCGCGCGGGACGTCTGGTAAGTTTCCATAACACTAATCGGCTGGTCTATGACAATGAATGGGAGATCGGAATTTCCAAAACCGGCTACATTCGTGAAGCCGGCCGTTGTTTAGTCATGCAGACGGTAGTGGCGAATCGTCCCGTTATTATCGTGCTCTTAAATTCCATCAAGAAGCAGTCGCGTCTGGCTGACGCTGAGCAGGTAAAACGCTGGCTCACGAACCTGAAGATTACTAAGGCTGATAGCCCCCGAAACCAGTACGGCGGGTTTTGGCCCAGCGCGGATACGATTAACTGACGACCTCCCACTGTCGGTACGTTTTCATGCGTTAGCGAGCGGCTCTTGGTGAAAATGTACCCTTGTTGCGAGTGGTTCCGTAGACGTATCAATACCATGCTGTCCGACAGTCTCGATTTGATTCTGGCAGATGCTGGTTCACTCTTCACGCGGCCGCCTCGCCATCGCATACGGCATAGGTTGCATTCACCATGTGGTCCCGGCTTCATGCGAGCTTTACGAGTTCGTTATTTTCGCAGCTGTCGGCTACCGACAGAAATCGATAGCGTGGTCAATTTGCGCCTTGCAGTTGCTTAAAAACGATACCGACTATGCGCGGGAAAATGTTCAGGTGTTTAGGGCGCGCACTTCGCTGGCATGCATGACGTATCAATAGCAGGTGCGCACGGCTCTTGTATTGTCTCGGAGAAGGCATGTAATATTCTGTTACACATTTGGCTTCCAACCGTATCCCCACCGCCGCAAGCTGGCGCGCTTACTCGTGCATCATTCATTGGGGAAATCAATGAAGTACCAAGAGACCAGTGAGCGTAGCGCAGAGTATCTGCGCGCTGCCTTAGCGTTCATGGCGAAGCAAGAGGCCGCGCTTAATCCCATCACTTACGCAGTCTGCTATGAGCACGCGGCGGGTTGCAATCCCGAATTAAGCAAAGAGCTGGATACAATTACCGCTGCTGGTGAGCGCCTCGATGAACGCACCATCCGGCGTTTGCACGACACCTACCTCGCCGAACTAGACGAACACACTGTTGCTGCCCTGAATGCTGGGTTTGAACGACTGTTCACGCAGCTTCATAGTTCTGTTTCGCAAACCAGTACAGATGCGTCCGCATACAGGTCTAGTTTAGAGCGGTGGAGCGAGGAGCTTGGACAGAAGCTACGCCCCTCAATAGTCGAGGCTAGATTGAACGGCTTGTTGGGCGAGACTCGACATCTGCAAGATTCTCTCAACGCATTGAACGAACGGCTGGTTGCGAGCCAGGACGAGATTGAACGGATGCGGCACGAGCTTATGCGAGTGCGGCAGGAGGCACTGACCGATGGCCTTACCGGTCTGCTCAACCGCAGGGCCTTTGACGAGCAACTGGCCGCTGAAGTGGCTAGTGCAAAAAATAGTGATGCGTCGCTCTGTTTGGTGCTGCTCGACATCGACCACTTCAAGCAAATTAATGACACCTTCGGCCATGTGCTCGGTGACCGAGTCCTTCGGGCGCTAGGCGGAC
>JBDTMS010000721.1:0-2972 GCA_039934195.1 Betaproteobacteria bacterium | reverse complement strand
CGCCGCCGGTGAACGGCGCCTGCAGGCAGTAGAAGTACACCATCTGCGCGAGCGCCAGCGTGATCATCGCGAAGTAGATGCCTTGACGGCGAATCGCCAGACCACCGAACACGCCACCCAGCGCGGCAGCGGCAAGCACGCCGAGCGCCAGGCCGACCTCCGGCGTGACCGACAATCGCGTCATGGCGTATCCGGTGATGTATGCAGCCATGCCGAAGAATGCGGCGTGACCGAACGAGAGCAGGCCGGTGAATCCGAGCAGCAGATTGAAGGCGCATGCGAACAGCGCGAAGCACAGTACCTTCATTACCAGCACGGGATAGACGAAGTAGGGCGCCGCGAGCAGGAGCGCGAGAGCAACCAGGAATCCGATGCGAGTACGTGTCATCGCTGCCTCACTTCTCGCGTCCGAATAGACCGGCCGGACGCACCAGCAGAACGATCGCCATGATCACGAAGATCACGGTGGCGGACGCTTCCGGGTAGAACACTTTGGTGAGTCCTTCGATGACGCCGAGGCCGAGGCCAGTGGCAATCGAGCCGAGAATAGATCCCATGCCGCCGATCACGACCACTGCAAAAACGATGACGATGAGGTTGGAGCCCATCAGCGGATTGACTTGGATGATCGGCGCCGCCAGCACGCCGGCAAATGCGGCGAGCGCCGCGCCGAAGCCGTAGGTGAGCGTCACCATCAACGGCACGTTGATGCCGAACGCCTGCACGAGTTTCGGGTTTTCGGTTGCCGCGCGAAGGTACGCGCCCAATCGCGTGCGCTCGATCACAAACCAAGTCGCCGCGCAAACGGTGAGCGACGCGGCCACGACCCAGGCGCGGTAGTTCGGCAGGATCATGAAGCCGAGATTGGTCGCGCCGGAGAGCTGCTCCGGCACCGGATACGGTTGGCCCGATACGCCGAAAAAATACCGGAACGTGCCTTCCAGCATGAGCGCGATGCCGAAGGTCAGCAGCAATCCATAAAGATGGTCGAGCTTGTATAGCCGCTGCAGAAAACCGCGCTCGATCAGCATGCCGAATGCACCGATGACCGCTGGTGCCAGGATCAGACTTGGCCAATAGCCGATGTTGAAATACGTCAGCGAAATCCACGCGGCGTAGGCACCCATCATGTAGAGCGCGCCGTGCGCGAAGTTGATGATGTTGAGCAGGCCAAAGATGATGGCCAGCCCCAGGCTGAGCATGGCATAGAACGAACCGTTGACCAGCCCAAGTAGAAGCTGCCCGAGCAGTGCCTGGACGGGAATGCCAAGGATTTCGGTCATCGCACGTTGTCAACCGAGCTCGAGGAGCGAGCGGGACTATTTTTTGATCAACGGGCAGCGCGACAACGATAGCGGCTGGAATGCCTGATCGGCTGGAATCGTCGAGCGCAGATTGTAGTAATCCCAGGGCCCTTTCGACTCTGCCGGCTTCTTCACCTGGAACAGATACATCTCGTGCAGGAGGCGGCCGTCTTCGCGCAATACCATGTTCTTGCCGAACATGTCGCTATGCTTGTTCTTGCGCATCCACGCCATCACCTGGTCGGCGTCGTCGGTGCCGGTCGCTTTTACCGCATTGAGATACATCGTCACCGACGAATAGACGCCGGCGTGAATCATGGTCGGCATCTTCTTGGTCTTCTCGAAGAAGCGTTTGCTCCACTTGCGCGTGTCGTCGTTCAGATCCCAGTACCAGGCTTCGGTGACGTACATGCCCTGTGTAGCTGCGAGGCCGAGGCTGTGAATGTCGGCGATGAACACCAGCAGCCCCGCCAGGCTTTGTGTTTTCGTGAGGCCGAATTCGTTTGCCGCTTTGATCGAGTTGACTGTGTCACCGCCGGCATTGGCTAGCCCGATGATCTTTGCTTTCGACGCTTGCGCCTGCAACAGGAAAGACGAGAAGTCCGATGCGCTGAGTGGATGCCGCACGGCGCCGAGCACCTTGCCGCCGTTTGCCTTTACCACGTCGGACGTGTCTTTCTCCAGCGAGTGACCGAACGCGTAATCCGCCGTCAAAAAGAACCAGGTATCGCCGCCTTGCTTCACTACCGCGGTGCCGGTGCCATGCGCGAGCGCGTAGGTGTCGAAGGTGTGATGTACGGTGTAGGGCGTGCAGTCCTCGTTGGTCAGGCGCGTGGATGCCGCGCCGGTGTCCATCATGATTCGCTTCTTTTCCGCGACAACTTTCGCAGTTGAAAGCGCAACGGCCGAGTTGAGCACATCGGTGATCATGTCGACGCCGTCGCGATCGATCCACTCGCGTGCCTTGTTGGAAGCGACGTCGGCTTTGTTCTGATGATCGGCGGAGACAATATCGACTTTTTTGCCGAGCACCTTGCCGCCGAAATCGTCCACCGCCATCTGGGCGGCGATCACCGAGCCTTGACCGCCGACGTCGGAGTACAGGCCGGACATGTCGGTGAGAACGCCGATGCGCACCATGTCGCCGGAGAGCTTGGCGGTTTGCGCTTGCGCGGATGCGACGATCGTCGTCAAGAACACCGCGCTCGTGAGCGCCGCAATTATTGTTCGATTCATTTTATTCGGTCCCCTCTTTGTTTTGATTAGACGATCAGACGCCGAGATATTCGTGCAGCAAATCGACCTTGGCGTCCAACTCGTCTTTGCTGACTGTTTTCACCACCCGGCCAAGCTCGACGACGTAATGCCGGTCTGCCAGCGGCGCGGCGAAGCGAAAATTCTGTTCGACCATGATGATGGTATAGCCCTTCTGCTTGAGATCGCGTACCGCCCGGCCCAGCGCTTTTACGAGGACGGGCGCGAGGCCTTCGGTGATCTCGTCGAGCAAAAGAATATCGGCGCCGGTGCGCAAGATTCGCGCGAGCGCGAGCATCTGCTGCTCGCCGCCGGACAGCCGGGTGCCGGCGCTTTTGCGCCGCTCGTGCAGATTCGGAAACATCGCGTAGATCTCGTCCTGGCTCATGCCGCCCTCGGCGACGCGCGGCGGCA
>JBDTMS010000720.1:0-2973 GCA_039934195.1 Betaproteobacteria bacterium | reverse complement strand
TGCCAGCGCGTGCCGCTCGAATCGAGCAGGTGACGGCCGACCAGATCGGACGCAGTCATATCTTCGTGGCAGGCAATGGTGACCAGCGGTTTGTTGAGCTTCCACGCCATGTACTCGACGAAGCGAGTCTTGCCGCAGCCGGTCGGCCCTTTCAGCATCATCGGCATGCGCACCGCGTAAGCGGCCTCGTATAGCGCGATCTCACCGCCGGTGGCACGATAGTACGGCTCGCTCGGGATGAGATATTGGCTGATCGAATCGTCGGGAAGATTTCGGTCCATGTTCTTGATCGATGTTGGGTGATTGCGCGAGTCTCGATTATCGCGCGTTTGCTCGATGCCAGTTCAGCGGAATCCCAGTTCAGCGGCATCCCAGTTCAGCGGCATCCCAGTTCAGCGGCATCCCGGCTCAGCGGCATCCCGGCTCAGCGGCATCCCGGCTCAGCGGCATCTCGGCTCAGCGGCATCTCGGCTCAGCGGCATCTCGGCTCAGCGGCATCCCAGTTCAGCGGCATCCCGGCTCAGCGGCATCCCGGCTCAGCGGAATCCCGGCTCAACGGCGGCGGACGCCAGGTGGCGAACCCAGTAATAATTCGCGTGCTGCATGCCACGCAGTTTGTAACGCGGCCCGCAATGCAATCGCGTCGGGGGCGAGCACGCGCACGCCCACGCCGCACGCATTAGGCAGCGCGCTCACGCCGGCATACGCTTCGCGCTTCTCGCGCAAGGCATCGCGAAGCGCGCTCACCAGTTGCGTCGCAGGCAATCCACGGTGCAGCAGCATGAACGTCCCCTGACAGGTGTGGGACGCATTGATGCCGGCCAAGTTCTGTGCGAGCAGCGCACCCGCTGCCACGTAGCGATCGCGAACCCAAAGCCGCCCATCGCAGGATCGCACGCTGACTTCGCTTTCGAGCCGATCGAACCAGTGCGATTCGCCCCAATGCGACTCGCCGCTGCCGCGTTGCTGCGGATCGTGCGTGAGGATTGCGTCCCAGAGCACCACGGTTGCGGTTTCGTGCAAACGCACCGACAGCCGATTAACCAAACGCGCACGCGGGAACAGGATCAATGGCTCAGGCAAGTATTCGAAAAACGCACCTTCGCCCGCATCCAGTGTCGTCGTTTGCACAGCCTCACCGCGCTCCATGCTGTGGACAACCGTAGACGCCGATGTGCTGAGATGAGCGCGCGTGTGTGGGCCAGCCACGACGCTACCGCTCAGCCGATCGCCGGCGAATATGCCGCCTGAGCACGACTGCACGTATACCGTCGCCATGCCGGCCGGATCGCCCGGCATCGACAGGCAGCGGCCGACGTGGAATGGATACGATGCGCTTTGCCGTTCGAGCCAGGTGCGGCCGGTGTTGTCGGCTGCAAAACGCAGATCGAGTTGCAGCGGCGCTTGGCTGGTAGCGTTTGGGTCGAGCGCCGGTATCGCATTCACCGGCAGGCGATCGCCGGTCATCGGCTAGCGCTGCGATCGCGTGACATGCAATTCTTCATCCGGCGCAATCTGGCTAAGCGAACAATACCTGCGAGGCGATCTGGTCGACCACAGCGTCGACGCCTTCGCCCGTCCGGCAGTTGGTGGTCAACACCGGTCGCCCGCCGCGTACTTCGTTCGCTTCGCGCAGCATGCGCGCGAGATCGACGCCGACGAATTGCGCGAGGTCGGGCTTGTTGACGATCAGCAGATCGCAGCGGAGCACGCCGAGCCCGCGCTTACGCGGAATGTCGTCGCCGCCGGCAACATCGATCACGAACAGCCAGTAATCCACGAGATCGAGCGAAAACGACGAAGCGAGATTGTCGCCACCGCTCTCGATCAAGATCAAATCCAGCTTGCCGAATTTCGTCTCCAGCGCGTCGGCCGCTTGCATGTTCAAGGTCGGATCTTCGCGAATCGCCGTATGCGGACAAGCGCCCGTCTCTACCGCCAGCACACGCTGGGGATCGATCAGTCCGCTGCGTTTGACGCGCTCGGCATCCTCCGCCGTAACGAGATCGTTGGTGATCACCGCGATCTCGGTGCCGCGTTGTATAAACCGCGGAATCAACTGTTCGAGGAGCGCGGTTTTACCCGAGCCGACGGGACCGCCGATGCCGACACGCGCGGCGCCCGGGTGCGGCGTGCGTTGCGGAGTCGCGGCGCGAATCGCGGTATGCATCTGCCGAGTCCTCTAGCGCAACATGTACCGCTGCGCCAAGGGAACCACCTTGGCCGGCTCGCACGTGATGATGTTGCCGTCGATCATGACGTCGAACGTTTGCGGATTGACGGTGATGTTCGGACACGCGTCGTTGTGCAGCATGCTTTGCTTGTTCAACTTGCGCGTGCCTTTCGCGGGCAGACAGCGCTTGACCAGCCCGAGGCTGCCGGCGATGTCGGCTTCGATCGCAAGCGGATTCACGAAATTAACCGCGAGGTGTTTTTTCGCTTCGCCGAACGCGCCCCACTGCGGACGCATCATCAGCGGCTCGCACGTCATCAGGCTCGCGGCGGAATCGCCCATCACCGACCACGCGATGAAGCCGCCTTTCACGACCAGCTCGGGTTTGGAGCCGAAGAATCCCGGCCGCCACAACACGATATCGGCGAGCTTGCCGTCTTCGAGCGAGCCGACGTGTTGATCGATACCGAAGGTGCGTGCCGCGTTGATCGTGTACTTGGCCACATAACGCTTGATGCGTTCGTTATCGCCGATGCGGGTTTTTTCTTCCGGCAGACGGCCGCGCTGATCTTTCATCTTCGATGCCAGCTGCCACGTCCGCGTAATTACTTCGTTGATGCGGCCCATGCCTTGACTGTCCGAGCCGAGCATGGAGATCGCGCCGATGTCGTGCAGCACATCTTCGGCAGCGATGGTCTGCGCGCGAATGCGCGACTCGGCGAACGCGACATCCTCCGGCACCGCGGGATTCAGGTGATGGCACACCATGATCATGTCGAGGTGCTCGTCGAACGTATTGA
>JBDTMS010000719.1:0-2976 GCA_039934195.1 Betaproteobacteria bacterium | reverse complement strand
AGATCCGACGTGTACATCGCGCCGGTGGCAAACGGGGTGAAGCGCGCCAGCAGCGAAAAGCTGATCAGAATACGCTCGAAGCCGTCGGGCATCAGTGCCGCCAACGTGTCGATCATCCACATCAGAAACGACACGCCGATGGTAAGAATAGCGGCGACCACTTGATTGGAGGTGAGCGCCGAGATCACCACGCCGAGCGAAACGAGCGTGCTCGCCAGCAGCGCAAGGCCTAGATAGCCGCTGTAGATCGGGCCCCAGTCGGGCGATCCGAATACGCCGAGTACGACCGCGTAGCTGCCGGTGAAGCCGATCATCGCCAGCACGACAGCCATACTCGCAAGATATTTTGCGAGCACGACGTGACTCTCGCGCACCGGCGCGGTGAGCAGCAACTCCAACGTTCCGGTTTTGCGTTCTTCCGCGAACAACCGCATGGTGATGATCGGCACGATCAGCAACAGCAGGCCGGCAGACTGAAAGAAGATGTGCACCAGGGTCGCGTACTTGTTCAAGAACAAAGTCAGCGTGAACGAGTAGCCCATCAACACCAGGAACACGGCGATGACGATGTACGCTACCGGCGAATAGAATAGCGCGCGGATCTCTTTTCCCAGCAGCGGAGCGAAGCCCCTCATCGCGCGGCGCCTTCGGTGAGGCGAAGAAACAGTTCTTCCAATCCGCTACTCGACGCACTGACTTCCTCGACTGCCATACCGGCTTCTACCAAAACCCGCACGGCAACCGCGGGGCCGCTGGCGCTTTCGATGACATAGGTGCCTTGCGAAGGCATGACTTCCACCAGCCGCAAATCCGGATGTGCTTGCAAGACCGTGCGCACATGCGCTTCATCGGCATCGCGCAGACGCATACGAACCCGGCTGCTGGCGGTCTGCGTGCCCAAGGTGTGAACGGTCAGGAGCTTGCCGTCCAGCAATATCGCCACGCGATGTGCAACCCGTTCCATCTCGGCCAGGATATGCGAGGTGACGAGGATGGACAGCTCGCGCGACAACGAACGAATCAACTCACGCACTTCGATGATCTGACGCGGGTCCAAGCCGTTGGTCGGCTCATCGAGGACCAGCAGCTTCGGTTTGCCCAGCAGCGCCTGCGCGATCGCGACACGCTGGCGATAGCCGCGCGAGAGCTTCGAGATGAGCAAAGTGCGCACGCGGCCGAGGCTCAGCCGCTCGATGACTTCGTCGACAGCGGCGTTGAGCCGCGCGCTGCTGACGCCGCGAACTCTGCCCATGAACTGCAGAAATTCGATTACCCGCATGTTGGTGTAGAGCGGCACATCTTCCGGCACATAACCAAGCTGAGCGCGCGCTTCTAGACCCTGATCGACGACATCGCATCCGGCCACACTCGCCGTGCCGGAAGTCGGGCGCAGATAGCCGGTCAAAATGCGCAGGATCGTGCTTTTTCCCGACCCATTCGGTCCGAGCAGGCCCATCACTTCGTTGGGCTGTACGTCGAACGAAACTTGATCCACGGCGAGGCGCGAGCCGTAGTAACGCGTCAAGTTGTCGGCGACGACGACGGCGGTCACAGGCTGCCCTGAGCGCTGCAATAGTTCAGCGCGCGATGCTGCACGTCGTGACGAGGCGCGAAACGGCACACGCACGCATTACGATCTGATTGCGACGAGAAGGAAGTGATGACCATGACGTTCGAGACACGCTAAGAAAAAGCGCCAGGGCGGAAATTCCGCCCCGGCGCCGCATCTTAAATCAGGTAAGTCCTGATTCGCCCGATCAGGATCAATCGTAGAAGGCAGGCGGCTTTTTCATGGCTTTGAACGCGTCCGGATCATGCGCGGTGAAGTAATCCGCTTTCTGGGTTGCCATCATCATGCGAATCCATTCGTACGCGCGATAGTAGCCATCGGGCTTGTAGGCGAGGACGATATTCGGCGGCAGGTTTTTTTCCAGATTTTCGCGAAAGTAAACGTTATCGCCGGTCAGGATGATCATGCCGGCGTTCTTGAGCTTGACCGTCATCATCTGGCTGCCCGGAGTATGAGCAACCCAGCGCTTCACCATCATCGTGCCGTCGCCGAACAGATCCAGATCGCCATCGAGCTGAATCATTTTCACGGCGTTCGGGAAATTGCTGTTGGGTGCGCGCAGCGGCATAACGTCGCCGACCATGTACGGTCCGCCGGTACCCGCTATCGGCCAGAATGCGTTGTTGATTTCGTCTTTTTGCACGACGATCGTGGAGTTTGGGAACTTGCCGACGTTACCGCCGTGATCCAGATGCAAATGGCTGACGACAACAAACTTGATGTCGTCGGGCGTCAAACCGATCTTTTTCAGCTGCGTCTCGATCGCAACATCGGGCGTATTGACCGGCTTCAAGGCGGTGAATGCGCCGCCCCAATAGCTGGGGTCGGTAATGATTCTGTCGTTGTTGCCCGTATCGAACAACACATTGCCTTTCGGATGCTTGATCACATAGAAACCGACAGGTATCACGACCGGCGGATCGTTTGGCGCAAGGTTCTGCAAGATCCCTTTACCGATGGTGAGTGCGCCTGAGCTGAACACGTACAACTTGGCGGTGTCTTCGGCCTGTGCAGAGGCGACACCCGCGAGCATCGCGCCGGCCACTGCTACTAACTGAAACTTTCTACGCATGTTTCTCTCTCCCTGAACTGTTTTCGCGACGAAATTAGGATCCATGACCTGCGACATGATTGCAATGCGAGCGCGGTAACCCTCATTCCCACGATCGAATGCAGCATCCGCGCGTGCAGTTGCACAACGCGCGGACGCCGTGCGGTCCTTACTTCGGCTTACGGGAAGATTCGCCTTGAGCCAAAGCGATTTCTGCCATCCGGCCGCCGTTGATACCCACCCACGAATTTTTCGTCAGCGGATATTTGTCGGTGTAGGAACCCGGTTCATGCCCGGCTACGCAGTTCTGATAGCCGCCGGTGATCTTATAGCATTTCTCATAGGCGAGGAACTG
>JBDTMS010000718.1:0-2977 GCA_039934195.1 Betaproteobacteria bacterium | reverse complement strand
TCGCTCATGCTTTTTCCGAAACTTTTTCGCCGAAGATGCCTTGCGGACGAAACAGCAAGACCAGAAACAGCGCGAGGAACGCGTAGGCGTCCTTGTAGGGAACCGAGATGTAGTAGGCGGCGAAACTTTCGATCACGCCGATGATGAGACCGCCGACGATGGCACCGGCGACATCGCCGAAGCCGCCGATAATCGTCGCCGCGAATGCTTTCAGCGCGATCGTCGATCCCATGCCGATCGACACGAACAGAATCGGCGCGACCAGAATGCCGGCCATGCCGCCGAGCACTGCGCTGTAGATGAAGGTGATGATGATCATCAAGGTCACTGGAATGCCGAGCAGGCGCGCCATGTCCTTATCCTGCGAAGTTGCCTGCAGCTTTTTCCCGATCAGCGTTTTCTCGAAGAAGAAATATTGAAACAGCACGGCCAGCGCGGTGAAGCCGAGAATCACCAGATACTGACTGTCGAGAAACACGCCGCCGATGGTAAAGCCTTCGAAGTTGAACAGCTTATCGAGCGGGCGCGGCTGTGGATTGAACAGTGCGAGCACTGCGTTCTGCAGAAAGATCGACGCGCCCAACGTGCTGATGATCACCGGCAGAAACGACCGATTGCGCAGCGGATAATAAACGCCGTAGTTGAACGCCACGCCGATGATCGCCATCACCAGACAGGACCCGACGATCGCCAGCCAGTACGGCACATGCACCACCAGCCCGGGCAGATGCAGATCGGGATTGCCGGGCATGCCGGTGAGGAACAGCACCATTGCATAGCCGCCGAGCATGGCGAAATCGCCCTGGGCGAAGTTGACGACGTTGGTTGCGCGAATGATCAGCACGAAGCCGAGCGCGACTAGGGCATAGATGCTGCCCAGCGCAAGGCCCTGGAACAGCACTTGTAGATTATTGGCGAGCGCTTCCACGGCGCTAATCCCCCTGCAGGCGGTTGACGTGCGATGTGCGGTGAACGGCGATAAGCATCGAACCGCGATCGGTTCGCATCGCGGACGATTGCGTTTGCGCGTCACCGCGCCGTGCGTGTTGCAAGCTCAACACATCAAGCTCGTGTCATTTGCGCGCAAATTCGATGTGCTTGTTGAACACGATCTTGCCGTTTTCGTTGCGCACGATGTTGTAGCCGCGCAGTCCGTCGCCATTGTCGTCGAAGCAGTAGGTGCCTTCCACACCTTTGTAGCCGCACGTCATCAGAACTGCTTTGCGTATCGCTTCGGGTTCGGCGCTTTTCGCTTTATTCATCGCGTTGGCCAGAATGTGCATGGCGTCGTATGCCCAACTCGAATAGACGTCGGCTTCGAGGTTGTACTTTGCTTTATATTTTTCTGCGTACGCCTGCGCTTGCGGACTGGCACCGGGCGTGAAGTCCGCAATACCGTACGTGCCGTAGAGACCGGCACCCGCCAGCTTCATCGCCGTGTCGGTGATCACCGAAGGCGATCCGATCCACGTGGTCGTCAAGCCCAGCTGTCGCAGTTGCTTCGCGAATATGCCGACATCGGGTGAGCCGGTCATGTAAGTGCCGATCACGTCCGCGCCTGATTTTTTGATCGCCAGCACGACCGGCGTGAAGTCTTGCGAATTGTTGGTGTAGCCCTGCACCAGCACCGGCGTGATGCCCGCGGCTTTCAGCGCCTGCACCAGGGCGTTCATCCCGGATGTGCCGAATGCATCGGTCGAATGCACGATCGCCCACTTCTTCAACTTCAGTGTGTTGACGCCGAAGTCCGCGATGACCAGTGCCGAGTACGAATCGTTCGGCCGGCAGCGAAACACCCAGCGATTACCGGCGTGCGTGAGATTGGGATCGGTGCCGCCGAATAACAACGGAATGCCGGTCTTCGCGATGGTCGGCGAAATCGCCTGCGTCTGTGTGCTGCGAATCGGACCGATGACGGCCGGCACACCCTCGCCGACCAGTTTTGAAAACGCGAGCAAGGTGCCCGGGTTGGTGCTCTGGTTGTCTTCCACCAGCAGCTCGACCTGCTTGCCGAGAATGCCGCCTGCTTGGTTGATTTCGTCGAGCGCGAGCCGTGCGCCATTGACGGTATAGACGCCGGCTTCTGCATTGGCGCCGGAGGTTTCGTTGACCAGTCCGATCTTGATCGTGTCCGCGGCGTGCAGCGAAACACTGAAAACCGCAGCCGCAATCGACGCCGCCAGCTGGCCGACGATGGCACCTCTCATGACCTTCCTCCCTGAAATTATTTTGCGAGCGCAGCGCGCTACCTGTCTCGAGTACTTTTTGCTCGACACTTTTACCCCGATTTTCTCAGGAGATTTGTGCTGCCAACTCGGTTTCGCCTGCGCTGCGATACAGGTCCGTGCGCGCCACCGGCATCGTCCCCGATCGGCATGGTCTAGTTTCGTTCTAAGAACCGTACCACCAACACGTTCATTGTAAGAACCCGCGATTCGCGCGTAATCCTATGCTGCGGCAACATAAAGGTCAACGCTTGAAGATCACCGACAATTCGCGCAGCGCAACGCGAACGTAAGACTGACACTTGCCCTTGCTGCGTACGAATGCCAACGGGTTCGAGTAATTGCTCGAACCCGTTGCGATGCTTGCGACGGCTAGTTCCGTTGCAGCGCCTTGCGGCGCGATTGCGTGGTGAGAATTATTTTAGATCGTCTTTCACGGCGTCGAGGCCAGCCTGCGCGCACACGCCGTCTTGTTCCGCGGTGCCGCCCGATACGCCGACGCTGCCGATATGCTCGCCCCCGCCGGTCTTGATCGGAAGACCGCCTTCGAACGTCACTACACCGGGAACGAATGCGATTCCCGGAACCTTCTGCGTAATCTCGCCTACCATTTTGGTCGAAAACGGAAACATCGACGATGTGGTTGCCTTCAGCTCCGCGATCTTGATGCTGCCGAGGAAGGCATCGTCCATGCGCTGAAAGTATTTCAGGTTACCGCCGGCGTCCATCACCGCGATGTTCATTTTCCAGCC
>JBDTMS010000717.1:0-2979 GCA_039934195.1 Betaproteobacteria bacterium | reverse complement strand
CATGCCTGTTATGAGGTTAGCGTGTATCTCTACGCCGGGATAGGCTGGGCTAACCGGAGTTGCCCGAAGATCGAGCAGGCCAGGCGCGGTGCTTCCAATTAGCACGATCCGGTTATGCAGGATGGAGGCGTCCGCCGTTCCGCGCAAAACGTCGGTCGCGGAGACATGC
The DNA here is from genome assembly GCA_039934195.1 of Betaproteobacteria bacterium. Taxonomy (GTDB): domain Bacteria; phylum Pseudomonadota; class Gammaproteobacteria; order Burkholderiales; family SHXO01; genus SHXO01. The sequence continues at coordinate 2,810 of JBDTMS010000717.1, read as the reverse complement.
GGGAAGCTGTGCTCTCCGCCGCGATACGGGATGTAGGCAAGCGCGGAACTGTCGATTGGGATGCTTATGCGTCCGACGGTCAGCCATTCGAGGCCAGGATATGCGCTCGACGCAATTACCGACTCGGCGAAGTGTGCCTGCAGGGACGGCGCACCCTGTATCAGCCGAACCATCGATAACGATAGCGGCTCGTAGTAGCCGCCGTCGAATTCGACGAGCATCGGTGCTTTGCGCTGAACGCCATCTGCATCGGGCTCCGCATTGAAATGGCCCGCACCGCTTGCCACGGCCAGCAACTCGGGCAAATTGCCGCCATACCCCGTATAGGTCAGCGCACTTATCTTCTGATTGCGGAAAAAACCAGGTGGAAAAACCGGCGCGGGCAGATCGCCATTGCTCGCGTTGCTTAGCTTACTCACATCATTGTTGAAGTAATAACCAAGCACGATGGGTCGACCGCGTATCTTGTCGGCGAACAGCCGATCGTATTGGAGACTGGGCGCAATCTCCTTCAACACTGCCTGGAACTTGGCGTCGCTCTTCAAATCACCTTCGCCAAGCTGACGCAGCACTTTTAGTCCGGAAGTCTCGTCGCGTTCGGCAAACACGACGTCGAATCCCAAAATCGCGATGTGATATTGATCGAACAATCGATCCAGAAGAATCGCGAGCTGATCTCGATGCCAAGGCCAATGGCCTTCTACTTCGAGGCTCTTCTCGTCGATGTCCACGATGACCACGCGGTCATCAACGGTGTCCGGCATAGTGAGATGCAGGCGAGCGTCGTATGCAATTGCTTCCAGCGTTCGGACAAATGGAATGGAGTACCAATCGGCGGCGTGACCGATGAGAATCACGACGATGAGCAGGCCAGGCGCAACACGCCCCAAGTGCTTTATCAACCACGCCACTCTTCTTGGCCGCACATTGACGTCGTACGAATGGATACGTGGAGCGGAAACGGCCCAACCACTTCGGGTGACCGTTTCCCTGCTCTTCTTCGCCGATTAAGGCGTCGGCCTAAGGTAGAACTCCATTTTCACGCCGGCGAGCTCGATGACGTCGTGGTCATTCAACGGATGAGCTTGCGCGTCCAGCTGTTTGCCGTTCACTACCGGAAGTGTCGACCCTTCGACGTGGGCGATGAAGTAGCCCTGCGGCCGCTTCGCGATAACCGCAACCTGAACACCGGGCTTACCCAACGTAGTCAGCGGCTTGGACAGCGGTAACTCTTTTCCCGCGCTAGGGCCGGAGAGAATCTGGATAGTCCCCTGAGTCTGCGAGGCCGCGGCACCGTGCGTCTGCACAGGCGGCGTGATGGAAACTGCAGCTGGCACTGGTGTGACGACCGGCGGGGGACTCGTCGCTGAGCCCGAGAGTGACTGCGGGGCCTGCGCATTCGACGATTCTGTAAACCTCGGTGGCGCGACGGAGGACGATGGATGCATTGCAGTTGGTGCGTTTGCGGTCGGTGGCGAAGCGGCCGCTTGGCGAGCGGCTTCCCGCAGTCCGGGGCCTTGCGTCTGCATCATCTCCGGATTGACCACCGTGTCGCCGAAGCTCTTGCTCGGCGGGATCGTGGCATCTCCATTCCCGGCGCTCGGCCGCGGTCCCGAAGCCGGGGGCGCGCGCAACACCATCGTTTTCTCGAAATCCGCGGGACTCGCCTGCGTAGCGATAGCTTCAGTCACATATTTGAGCTTGTACTTACCGAGTTCGACGACGTCGTTGTTCTGGAGAAAGTGTTTTTTGATCGGCTGACCGTTTACCAGCGTGCCGTTCGTGCTGCCTAGATCCTCTAGAAACGAGTCGTTCAAGATCGTCATGATCATGGCGTGCTCGCCACTGATGGCGAGATTGTCGATGACGATGTCGTTATGAGGCTTGCGGCCGAGGGTGGTACGCTCCTTGGTGAGGGGATACTCCCGAATCACCATGCCATCCAAGCTCAGGATCAGCTTCGCCATAAATCAATCCCCGTTCTTATCTAAACCATGCTTTCAGACGACCGAGCAAACCGCGCTCCGCCGCGAAAGGCCGCTTTATCCGAATCAAAATAACGGATATGTTGTCGCGACCACCGTTGTCATTAGCCATCTGTACTAATTGATTTGCAGCGAGCGGTAGATTTGCGCACAGCGACGCCAATGTAAGGTGAATGTCTTCATCCTCCACCATGTCGTTGAGCCCGTCCGAGCAAACTAAAAACATGTCGCCTTCCTGCGCCTCGAAGGTGCTTACGTCGGCTTCGACGTCCGGCTCAATGCCGACGGCGCGCGTAACCAGATTCTTGTTCTGAGACCTGCGCGCCATCTCTTTCGTAATCATGCCGCTGTCGATCTGCTCCTGCAGCAGCGAGTGGTCGCGCGTCAATTGCGACAAGTCGCCGTTGCGCAACCGGTATAACCGCGAATCGCCGATATGTGCGACGCTGATATGGTTGTCGCACAACAGCGCGACAACCAGCGTCGTGCCCATGCCTGCATATTGGGGCTGACTGTTGGCCGCCTGATAGATCGACGCGTTTGCTTTCCCGATGACGGTGCGCAAAATCCGCGCAGCCATGATTTCGCCGGTTTCGCTGTCCACTTCATACGGCGGGATGCGCAGCACGGTTTCGCGCGTCTCTTTGGTGATCAGAGCAACTGCAATTCCGCTTGCGACTTCGCCGGCATTATAGCCCCCCATACCGTCCGCAAGCACTGCCAAGCCGACATTGGGGTCAGTCCCGATGCTGTCTTCGTTATGCGCCCGCACCATGCCGGTATGAGTTGCGCACGCCATTTCGATCGATCGAGTGAGGTCCATAA
>JBDTMS010000716.1:0-2980 GCA_039934195.1 Betaproteobacteria bacterium | reverse complement strand
CGATAGTTCTAAGTCTATGTGTCTTAGCTGCATGTAAAAGTGCACCGCCGCCTGTCATGTATGTCCTACCTGAAAATACACCAAGGGCGCGTCTTGCAAATGGAATGGAGTTGAACAACGGAATTGAGAGAATCGAGTTCTCGGTTTCCTACGGCAATGTCTGTAAGTTCGGGCAACGGATCGGGTCGAAGCTCGAGCGAGTCTTTACCGGCGAAAGATCGAAGAATGCACCTAATGAGATTGCCGATGTTCCGGCAGGTACCCCGGTGCGGTTCTTCTACTGGGCATCGCTGAGAGGCAGCAGGTACTGTGTCATCGAAGCCGAGGCGCTCCTCGCGCCGGACGAAAACTACGTTGTAATGAGCGGCGTCGATTTTGGTGGATTTTTCTCGAGAGGGAGTTGCGCTTTCGCGATTCGAAAGGCAGACAGCGGGAATCCGTTGAGTGCTCGAGAATCCGGGGGAGAGGTTACATTGAAGAAGTTGGACATTCCTCGTTTTTGCGTCGAGGACTAGCTGTGATGTTGCAATAGGTTGTTCACTCGGGGCCAATCGGACAAATTGAGGTTGTTCAGACACCACGTGCCGACCACGCCGGCCAGGATCGCTGCGAAGACGTTCCCTGCGTGACGCCGGTGCACACATCGGCGCGCGTGAAGTTCAACCAATCGAGCGATCGCAGGCTCGTGCGGCTGGACGTCTTGCCTTCCGATGTCATACTGAGCGCTCGTCAAAAGGCAGCGTGCAAATGTACAAAGGCTTTCTAGCTTCGGGGAGAGATTTACGCGCGCCGGTCCCGCGGCCGTTGCGGCTATCACCGCGCCGCCTCGTCCCGCGCTTGATATTCGTAGCGAATGACCGAAAATCAAGAATAAGTTTCCTTACGTCGCGTTTGAACGCCGCCTTGCCGGCGGCGCGATGGAACTGGCGCAGTGGTCCGTTTCGCGGTATTTTCGAACTGACATTTCGAGTGATCCGAACTTCGAGGCAATGCTTTTGCTGAAACGCTATCTGCGCTGTGCACACTCGTGGCTGAAATGAGCTTGCGCATAGGCCAAGGCTTCGATGTTCACGCACTCGTTCCCGGGCGGGCGCTCATCATCGGCGGTATCACGATTCCGTTCGCGCGCGGGTTGCTTGGGCATTCCGATGCCGACGTCCTTTTGCACGCGATCAGCGATGCGTTGCTGGGAGCCGCGGGCCTTGGCGATATCGGCCGGCATTTCCCCGACAGCGACGAGCGTTGGCGCGGCGCCGACAGCCGTGTTCTTTTGGCAGAAGTCGCGCGGCTGATCGAGCAGGCGGGCTGGCGCGTTACGAACATCGATGCGACGATCATTGCGCAAGCGCCCCGCATGTCGCCTCACATTCCCGCGATGGTTGCTAGTATCGCGGACACCCTTGGTATGCTGGCATCCCAGGTAAACGTGAAGGCGAAGACTACCGAACGGTTGGGATTTACCGGCCGGGGCGAAGGAATCGCGGCGCAAGCCGTGGCGCTGCTCGAATCCATTTGATTGGCAGCCTCGAAGCTTCGATGTGAGCACGTTGGCGAACGCACATACAAGTCGTGTGTTCTTCGCGTTGTGGCCCGAGCGCGCGATCCACGCGCGGTTGGCGCATCACGCGCAGTCGCTGCACAGTCGCCTCGGCGGGCAGATCACCGAAGAAACGTCGATTCATCTCACGTTGGTGTTCGTCGGCAACATCATGCAAGCAGCGCTGGAATCGCTTTGCATGGGCGCCGCCGCTGTAGAATTCGCGCCCTTCACAGTGTCGATCGAGCGCGCAGGCTGTTGGTCGCATAATCAGATTGCGTGGCTCGCACCGTCGACTGTGCCGATGCCATTGCTCTCGCTGGTGTCGCAACTACAAACCATAGTGCGCGCGGCCGGCATCGAGCTTGACCGGCACGATTACGCACCGCACCTCACCGTGGTGCGGAAAGCGAAATGCGCGCGTTTTGATCCGACGGTCGAAGCCATTGCGTGGCCGGTCGAGGATTTCGTATTGGTCCGCTCTCAGCGCGGTCAACGCGGATCTCGCTACGAAGTGATCGGTCGCTGGCCGGGCACAACACGATGAGCGGAATTTTCCGGCGCCCGCCTCAATTTGAAACGAGACTTGCGCACGAGTTGCCGATGACTATTTTGTTCTATAGCGAAACCGACGATCCCGAGCCGTGGCGGCAGGCTTTCGCGGAACAGTTGCCTGACATCGGATTTCGCGTCTGGCCGGATATCGGCGATGTGCGCGCAATTCGGTACGCACTCGTTTGGAAACCGAAAGCCGGGCTGCTCGCGACATTGCCGAGCTTGCGGGCCATCCTTGCGCTGGGCGCCGGAGTCGATCCGATCATCGAAGACGCGAGTTGGCCTCGCAGTGTTCCGCTCGTGCGTCTCGTCGATGCCGGCCTTGCGCAACAGATGTCCGAATACGCGCTCTACGGCGTGCTGCACTTCCATCTGCGCATGGACCGCTATGCGCAACAGCAGGCCGACGGGCAATGGAACCAGCTGCCCCCGGTGCTGGCAAAGCATCGGACCGTCGGCGTCGCGGGGCTCGGCGTGCTCGGAGGCGATTGCGCTGCGAAGCTCGCGGGCCAGGGCTTTCGCGTTGTCGGCTGGAGTCGCCGCGCCAAGTCGCTGCCTGGAATCGAAACGTTCGAGGGTCAGGTCGGATGGCCGGCTTTTCTGCGTCAGACGGAGATCCTGGTTAATTTCCTGCCGCTGACCACGCAAACGCGCGCACTGCTCGATCGGAATGCGTTCGCGCAATTGCCTCGTGGCGCGTGCATGGTCAACATTGCACGCGGCCCGCATGTCAACGAAGCGGATCTGATCGCGGCGCTGGATAGCGGGCACCTCGGCGGCGCACTGCTCGACGTTTTCCACAGCGAGCCGCTTCCCGTGGATCATCCGTTCTGGCACCATCCGAAGGTGATCGTCACGCCTCACGTTGCTGCGCAGACGGTCGCGGAG
>JBDTMS010000715.1:0-2985 GCA_039934195.1 Betaproteobacteria bacterium | reverse complement strand
TACGCGTCGAAGATGAAGCGCAGTGCTTCCTGCATGTCGACTTTCGGCTCCCAGCCTAAATCCAGCATCGTGTTGTCGATTTTCGGCACGCGATTTTGCACATCCTGATAGCCGACGCCGTAGTAATCGGTCGCCGTGATGTCGACGGTATTCACCAGCTTGGCCTGCGCCTGATACTCAGGATAGGTAAGCGCCAGATCGATCATCATGCGTGCCAGCTCGCGCACGGAGAAGTTGTTGCGCGGATTGCCGATGTTGTAGATTTTGCCGCTCGCCACACCGCCGGGATTCTCGATGATCTTCATCAGCGCATTGACGCCGTCTTCGATGTAGGTGAATGCGCGTTTCTGCGTGCCGCCGTCGACCAGCTTGATGTCTTCGCCGCGCACGATGTGACCGAAGAACTGCGTGATAACGCGCGAGCTGCCTTCCTTCGGCGTGTGGATGTTATCCAGCCCCGAGCCGATCCAGTTGAACGGACGGAACAACGTGAAGTCGAGCCTGCCCTCGGAGCCGTACGCCCAGATCACGCGATCCATGAGCTGCTTGCTGCACGAGTAGATCCAGCGCTGCTTGCTGATCGGGCCCAGCACCAGCTCCGATGCGTCGGAGTCGAATTCCGAATCGCGGCACATGCCGTAGACCTCGGAGGTCGATGGAAACAGGATGCGTTTGCCCCACTTGACGCACGAGCGGACCATCGGCAGATTCGCTTCGAAGTCCAGCTCGAAGACTTTCAACGGTTCTTTCACGTAGGTCGCCGGTGTTGCGATCGCGACCAGCGGCAGCACTACGTCGCAGCGTTTGATGTGGTATTCGATCCACTCTTTGTTGATGGTGATGTCGCCCTCGAAGAAGTGAAAGCGCGGCTCGTTCATCAGGTCCGCCACGCGATCGCTCTGCATGTCCATGCCGTAGACTTCCCACTGCGTGGTCTCGATGATGCGTTTGGACAGGTGATGACCGATGAAACCGTTGACGCCCAGAATGCAGATTTTCTTCATGTCGGCGAAGGAGCTAAAGAGGCAGCGGCACGCGAGCGGTAGTGCCGGCTCGCTCGAAGTTGGATGAGGTGAACATTCTACCGTCGACTTCCATGCAGTGGATGCGCAATACGTTGCCGTCCGCGCATTCGGCGTAACAGCGCCCTGCGTGACAAAACAGCGCAGGCACTGCGGTGCGCGGTGGGGTCGCGGTGGTCAATGCGCTGCGCAGTATGCGCACGTGCTTGCCGGCGATGTCGCTGAAGGCGCCGGGGTAGGGCGGGGCCACGCCTCGAACCAGGTTATGGATCGTCGCCGCGCCGGTGTTCCAGTCGATGCGCCCATCTTCGGGTTTACGACCGCCGAAGTAGGATCCTGAGCGCAAGTCTTGCGCAATCCGCGGCGCGCTGCCGTTTAGCAGCGATGGCAGAACGCCATCGAGCACAATCTCCGCGGCGAGCGTGACCTTGCCGAATACGTCGAACGCGGTGTCGTCGGGCAGAATCGGCACCGCTTGCTGGGCGACGATGTCGCCGGCGTCCGGACGCTCGATCATGTAGTGCAAGGTCGCACCGGTTTGCTTCTCGCCCCGAATGACGGCCCAGTTGACCGGCGCGCGACCGCGATAGTTCGGCAGCAGCGAGCCGTGCATGTTGAGCCCACCGAGCTTCGCGACCGCCAGCACCGCCGGCTTGAGCATATGGCGATAGTAGAACGAAAACAGAAAATCGGGTGCTTGCTGTGCCAATTGCTGTACGAACGCAGGATCGTTCGGATCCTCGACGATGGCAACCGGGAGCTCGTGCAAACGCGCCAGACGCTCGACGCTTTCGAACCAAATATTTTCGCGCGGATTATCCGCATGGGTGACGACCAGCTTGACGTCGACACCGTGGCTCAGCAGGACGGAGAGACAACGAACGCCGACGTTGTGATAGGCGAAAACGACCGCGCGCATCAACGCGAATGCGGCGTAAGAACCGAGGCGTGGACGACGGATTCGGCTCTGGGCTTTGCCTGGACAGACGCTTCGCTCTCGAGGATCGCCTGGATCAAATAGCGCGGTCGTTCGCGCACTTGCTGATAGATGCGCCCGACGTATTCTCCGAGCAGACCGACGCCGAACAAGGCAATCCCAATCAGCATGAAATTGAGCGCGAACAGGGTGAACAGGCCTTCGGCTTCCGGACCCACGATGAATCGCCGCACGATTAAAAACACGAAGAACAAACCGGACAGCAATGCAATCACGATGCCGAACAGAGAAAATACCTGCAGCGGCACCACCGAAAATCCGGTGACGAGATCGAAATTCAGGCGGATCAGCATGTACAGCGAATACTTCGATTCGCCGACGGCGCGCTCCTCGTGCCCGACGTCGATTTCCGTTGGATTCGCGGCATAGGTATACGCCAGCGCAGGGATAAAGGTATTGACCTCGCGGCTGACTTTCATCGCATCGACGACATCGCGGCCATATCCACGCAGCATGCAACCTTGATCGGTCATCTTGATGCGCGTGAGGCGCTCGCGTAGACGATTCATCGCGCGCGATGCGTAGCGCCGGAACGGCGAATCCTGACGGTCGCGGCGAACGGTGCCGACGTAGTCGTGTCCCTGCTGCATGGCGCTCACTAGCGCGCCGATTTCTTCGGGCGGATTTTGCAGGTCGGCGTCGAGCGTGACCACGCCCAGGCGCCCGCGCGCATGCTCGAAGCCCGCCATGATGGCCATGTGCTGACCGAAATTGCCGTTGAACAGAATGACCCGGGTGACATCGGGTCGACGCTGAAATTGCTCGCGCAACAGCGCTGCAGAGCGATCGCGGCTGCCGTCGTTGATGAACAGGATCTCGTACGAAATCGCGAGCGCGTCGAGCGCCGGGTAGAGCCGCGCAAATAGCGACGCGAGCCCTTCTTCTTCGTTATAGACCGGGATAATGATGGACAGATCCGGCGTGTGCATGCGGCTATTCTAGCCTCAATCGTTTGCGGTAAATATC
>JBDTMS010000714.1:0-2986 GCA_039934195.1 Betaproteobacteria bacterium | reverse complement strand
CCAACGTCGCGAAAATGCTTATCAACGACATCAACGCTTCGGGTGGTTTGCTCGGCCGGCCGCTGCAAATGGTGTTGGAAGACACCGCGAGCAACGAGGCGTTGGCGGTCACCAAGGTGCGCAAGCTGGTGCAAAAGGACAAAGTCGATGTCGTCTTCGGCGGGATTACGAGCTCGATGCGCAACGCCATCAAAGACACCATCGTCAATCGCGGCAAGACCTTGTACGTCTACCCGCAACTCTATGAAGGCAAGGAGTGCACGAAGTTTCTCTACTGCACCGGCCCGACACCTGCGCAGCAGTGCGATACCTTTATCCCCTGGTTGATCAAAAACGGTGGCAAGAAGTTCTATCTGCCGTCGGCGGATTATGTCTGGCCGCACGTGTTGAACGCGTACACGCGCAAGACGATTGAAAAGCACGGCGGTGAAGTCGTCGGCGAAGAATACTTTCCGGTCGATCAAAACGAATACAGCGCGGTAGTCAACAAGATCATGTCGAGCGGTGTAAACGTTGTGTTCAACACCACCATTCCGCCGGGCGTGGCGTCGTTCTTCAAGCAGCTGTACGAGGCCGGCTTTCAGAAGAAGGGCGGCCGTCTCGCGTGCGTGTACTACGATGAGAACGCGCTGAACATCACGCCGGCGAATGAGATCGAAGGGCTGGCGAGCTGCCTCGACTACTTCAAGGCAGTCAACGATCCGTTCGGAAATAAGCTGCAGGAAGAATATACCAAGCTGTACGGCACCAAGAATCCGTTTACCGCGGGCAGCGCATCGACGGGGATGTACCGCGGCATCAAGCTGTGGTCAACCGCTGTCACCGAATCGAAGAGCGTGAAACGCGAGGCGGTTGCAGCAGCGATGGATCACGCAAAAGTTGCCGACGGGCCGGGCGGGGGTTTCGAAATCGTGCCCGGGTCCATGCACACGAAGATGAACATGTACATCGCGGTCGCGAAGAACGGCAAGTACGAGATCGTCGAAAAGAGTAACGGCCCGGTAATGCCAAACGAGTGCATTTGATTCATCACAGTCGTACTCGCGTGAGTACCCGGTCGGGAGCGATTGATCGCGACACGCGATCTCTCGCTCCGCTGCTAGACGCAACGCACCGTCACCTTTGGTATTGATATAGCTGTAGAGAGCTAGCGATGTCGCGAATTTCCGAATTTCTATGCAAACGAACCGTGTTGCCTTGGATCGAGGGCGTGCTGCTGGTGGTATTTTTTCTGTTGCCGCTAGCCGTGGATGATTTTTGGGTGCTATTCGTTACGCGGGTCTTCATCGTAGGCTTGCTCGCGCTTTCGCTTGATCTGGTCTGGGGATATGCGGGTATCTTGAGTTTCGGTCAGGCGTTGTTCTTCGGCGTCGCGGGCTACACCTGTGCGCTACTTGCCACCGAAGCTCACATCACTTCGATTCTCGCGTTGCTGCCGATTGCCGCCCTGGTTGGTCTCAGCGTTGCACTCTTGCTCGCGTTACTGGTAATCGTCGGCAAGCGCATCCCAACCAGCGTCTTCGTGGCGCTCGGCACACTCACCGGTTCGTACGTGGTCGAGCGGCTGGCGCGCGGCTGGTCCTACGTCGGTGGACAAAACGGCATTCCGTCGCTGCCGCGCTTAACGCTCGGCAGCTACGAGATTCAGGAAGGCATCGTGTTCTACTACATGGCGCTCGCGATCCTCACCGTCATCTATATCTGTCTACGCTGGCTGACGCGATCGCAGTTGGGACTGGTGCTCGCCGGTGTGCGCGAGCAGGAAGCAAGGATCGCGTTCTTCGGCTACAACGTACAGAACTACAAGGCGGTGGTGTTTGCCATCGGCGGCGCCATCGCCGGTTTGGGCGGCGGCCTATATGCGTTTCACGAGGGCTATGTGGGGCCCGGTCAGATCGGTCCGGCCCTATCGACCCAGGTCGTACTCTATGTTCTGTTCGGCGGTGTCGGCACGTTGATCGGCGGCATCATCGGCGTCGGCGCCATCGATCTGTTCAGTTTCTTTTTGTCGCAGCAGTGGGAGACCGGCTGGCCGATCGTGCTCGGACTCTTGTTGCTGGTGGTCGTCGTATTCCGCCCGACCGGACTGGTCGGCATTCTCGTTTCCGACCGTGAGCGCATCGGATCTTTCGGCAAACGCGAAGCTAAGTCGAAAGCGATGACGGCACCGGCAGTTGACACTTCCGAGGCGCCATCGCCATGAACGAATCGGATAGCGCGAGCACATTACTGTCCGTGCGCGGGATAAAGAAGATTTACGCGACGCTCACTGCGCTGGGCGGCGTTGATCTGACCGTCAGCAAAAGCTCGTTTCATGGACTCATCGGACCGAACGGGTCGGGGAAGAGCACGCTGATCAAATGCATTGCCGGCGCAGAGACGCCGACCGAAGGCAGCGTTGCATTTCTCGGCTCGAACATCACGCGCTACACACCGGCCGAGCGTTCACGCGCGGGCATGAGCCTCAAGTTTCAAATCACCAGCATCCTGCCGATGCTGAGCGCTTACGACAACATGCTGCTGGCGTTGCAGGCGCAGGACTCGATGTTCAAGCTCGCGTTCTCCCGCACGCGCGCGCCGCTGCACGATCGCGTCATGTCGCTGCTGTCGCAGTTTCGTTTAGACACCCGACGCACCGAGCTTGCCGGTTCGCTTTCGCACGGACAACAGCAGTGGCTGGAGATCGCGATGGCGCTCGCACGCGAGCCCAGGTTGCTGTTGCTCGACGAGCCGACGGCCGGCATGAGCCCGCAGGAAAGGCGCGCAACCGGCGATCTGCTGTTGCCGATTCGCAGCCGCTGCTCGGTGCTGATCGTCGAGCACGATCTCGATTTCATCAAAGACATTTGCGACACGCTGACTGTTCTCGATCAGGGCGTGGTCGTCGAGAGCGGTCCAATCCGGATGGTGCAAAACAGCGCCAAGGTGAAGGAGGCGTACCTCGATCATGCTTGATGCGCCGCTGCTGGAAGCACAAGGGTTGTGT
>JBDTMS010000713.1:0-2992 GCA_039934195.1 Betaproteobacteria bacterium | reverse complement strand
TTGGCCCAGCTTAACTTGCGACAAATACATCTCGGGTACGCGAAAGTCGAGCTTGAGCGAGCTAATATTTTCCAGGCGGACGATGTCGTCGCCGGCTTTGACGTAGGCGCCCGGGCTGATCTGGCGCAGGCCGAGCACGCCGCTGAATGGCGCCGAGAGGGTCGTGCGGGACAACAGCACCTGATCCTGCTCGCGCTTGGCGGTTGCGCGGTCCATATTGCCTTTCGCGACGTCGACGGCTTCCTGGCTGACGAAGTTTTTCTCCATCAGCTCTTTTGTCCGCTGGTAGCGTTGCGATTCGGTTTTGGCGTCAGCGTTAGTGCCCGCAAGCTGGGCCTGATATTCCGACGGATCGAGCGTGACCAGCTTGGTGCCTTTACTGACGACCTGGCCTTCCTGAAAATGCAGCCCCACGACCCGCCCGGGAATTTCCGGCCGTATGACAACCGATTCGGCCGCCAGCAAGGTGCCGACCGCGGATACTTCGCTGTCCATTTTGGTGATTTTTACCGGCTCGGCTTTTACCGGCAGGCCTTTGGGCTTGGCGGGCGTAGCCTCAGCGGGTTTAGCCGCGTCCGGTGTTTTTGCGCTGGCGGCGCCGACTTCGTCTTTTTTTCCACAGGCCGTCAATGCCAGCGCCGTGATGAAGAATCCCAGAAGCGCTACATTACGGCCGGTCGACACCCTCGCGGACCGAGAATTGCCGAGTACCGCGGTGGCTTCGCGGCAAAACCGGGAAGATAGCGATGTTGTGCAACCAAGCGAATGTCGCTCGCTCAGCAATACCGGGCCAATGTTCGGCACGAGAACCCCCTCACCTTGTTATGGACATAATGCGGAGCTTCGCACCCCTAGGAATGTTCCGGGACGGCGGCTGCCGCAGCTGTCAAAAGAATAGATTTTAGCGCAGTTTGACGCACGATAAGCAGACTAATCAAGACGCAGCGTTCCCTAAATACAACTCATGTCGACCACCAAATTATCCCTCGATGCCTTGCTGGTACTGGACGCCATCGCCCGCAAAGGCAGCTTCGCGGCCGCAGCTGATGAACTGCATCGCGTGCCCTCGGCGATCACGTACACCGTGCAGAAACTAGAGCAGGATCTCGATGTTTTGTTGTTCGATCGCAGCGGCCATCGCGCACGGTTGACCCGCGGCGGCGAAGAATTGCTGCGCGAAGGACGGCAATTGCTGCGCGCGGCCGGCGAGCTCGAGTCTCGCGTGCAGCGCATCGCGAAAGGCTGGGAAACTGAGCTTCGCATCGCCTACAACGATCTCATTCCGCCCGCAAAACTGTGGCCGCTTATCGCGCATTTCGACCGCGAACAATCCGGCACCCGGTTGCGGTTGATGGGCGAAGTGCTCGGCGGCTGCTGGGATGCATTGTTTGCTGGCCGAGCCGATCTGGTAATCGGAGCGCCGGGAGATACCCCGCCCGAGTCGGGGGCGGCGGTGCGCCCTTTCGGCGAGATGCAGTTTATTTTTGTAGCCGCCGCAACGCATCCACTGGCGCACGCAGAAGAGCCGATTCCCACCACGGAAATTCTGCAACACCGTATCGTGGTCGCAGGCGATAGCTCGCGCAGCCTGACGCCGTGGACAGCAGGGTTGAGCGTCGGTCAGGACACGCTAACGGTGCCGACTATGCAGGCCAAGCTGGAAGCGCAGGTCGCGGGACTCGGCGTGGGATATCTGCCGGTCAATCTGGCCGGCCCTGCCATTGCCGATGGCCGTCTGGTTCGCAAGCAGGTCGATGAAGAATCGGAAAAGGTAACGCGACTGGCACTCGCATGGCGTCCGCGCGATACGGGCAAAGCGCTGAAATGGTGGTTGACCAAGATGGCCGACGTGAAAGTGCGCGAAGAGATGCTCAGCTAAGACGCAGTCTTTCCGCGCGCGGACGATGCCGGCGAGGTACGCCGTTTACTGCGTGCGGCGAGTGGCGGGACACACGCGCCGCATACGCAACGCGACTTCGGAGCGCTTCTGCTCTTCGATTTCATTGCGCACGGTATCCATATCCAGCTCGGCAATCCGATCCAACAATCGCGCAATCCGCTCCGCCGAATGCTCCGCGCTTTCCAGATACAACCCGATGCCGTCGCGGAAAATCGCGAGCGCCGCGCCCGCGCTGAGCCCGACTGCGGATCCACGTGTGCGAAGTGGATCTGCGGCTGCAGCACCGCCGCCTCCTGCAAATCGGACGAAGGCGACGGTGCGCGAAATTCGACGACGAGAAATTCGTGACTGCGAACGGCTGCGTCGAATGTATCGACGGAAAGAGAATCGATAAGCATCGCCAAATCCCTCCTGAATCGACCGCGTTAGTGCACAGTCTGCCTTCGCGTCAGGACGTCTGCTGCCTTCGCGTCAAGACGCCTTGCCGGTTTCGCTGGCGACTACCGCTTCCTGCTTCGCCTGCTCGGCAATCTCGCGATGAACGGTTTCCATATCCAGGCTGTTCGCCTGCTGCAGCACCGCGTCCAACTGCGCGGCAGGAAGTGCGCCGGCTTCCGAATAGAGGATAACCTTCTCACGCAGAATCATCAGGGTCGGAATCGAGCGGATACCGAAGCTGCCGGCCAGGTCGGGCTCGTCCTCGGTGTTTACTTTGGCGAACACGACGTCGGGAAATTTTTCCGATGCCGCTTCGAATACCGGCGAGAAAGACCGGCAGGGGGCGCACCATGGCGCCCAGAAGTCGACCACAACGGTGGCGTTGTCTTCGACGGTCTGATCGAAATTGTCTTTGGTCAGGTTCACCGTAGTCATGCGTAAATCCTCGTGTAATCGGGAGCGTTCGCGTCCCGAGAATTCTATCAGCGCATCCGCCTTATTGCTGTTGCGCACTGTTAACCATACCGAACGTTGCGACGATTCGCACGCAACGAAGTCCGATCGCTGTCATCGAAAATTTCAATTACGCGTGTCGTGCAATACCTAGGGAAGCTCTGAACAAGTCTTGCGTGCGCGTTGCGTCAGGTGCGGATG
>JBDTMS010000712.1:0-2992 GCA_039934195.1 Betaproteobacteria bacterium | reverse complement strand
GGCCTCGATGTCGGTTCCAAAGTTCTGTTCCGCGGCGTGATGGTCGGCAACATCACCAAACTCAGTTTCACCTACGTGTCCTACGAGCAAGATCGTCCACCATCGCAACGTAAGCCCTATGTGCTGGTTCAGTTCGTGGTGCGTCCGGAGCTGATGGGCGCCGGCGAACTGAGCGGCGACGAGTTGATTAGAGTGATCCGTGGCGAAGTCGAAAAAGGTCTTCGCGTGCGGCAGGTCCCGCAGGGCGTGACCGGCTTGAGTTATCTCGAGCTCGACTATGGCGATCCCAAGAACACTCCGTCCCTCGCGTTCGACTGGCAGCCCAAATACTTGTACGTGCCGTCTGCCCGCAGCGCGGTGGGCCGCATCTTCAGCGCGACCGAAGCACTGGTGCGGCGCCTCGGCAGCGTCGATGTCGAAGGCTTCGTCACCAACGTAAACGCACTCGCGGTGGCGCTCACGCACAAGGTCGACGATCTCGAGCTGGATCAAATATCCGACGAGGCGACTGCGCTCATTACCGATCTGCGCAAGTCGAATCAGCGCTTGCAGAAGATTCTCGGGAATCCAGCATGGGATACAGCCCCCGGCGATATCGCGTCCGCCTCGCGCGATGCATCCGCTGCAGCGCGCGACGGTGCGCTCGCCGCGGCGCGCATTCGCAAGGTCACCGAGTCGGAAGATTTTCAAAGAGCGTTTACTCAAATGCAGCAAACCCTGGCCCGCATCGATCGTCTGGTCGCCGGGCGCGAGAACGACGTGGCGACGACGTTGAACAACCTTCGCCAGATCACCGACAACCTGCGTGCGCTGTCGGAAAACGCCAAGCGCTATCCATCCGGCGTGCTGTTCGGCGAGCCGCCGAAACGCGATATGCGAGCGCATTGAGATGAACACTTCAGCTACGTCTCGGCATAGCGTCGCGCGGTTCGCCACGCGCAAATCGGAATCGATATGACATCGACGGCATTCATGCACACACATCTGGTCAACCGCGTTAACTACCGGCGGCTCCGCGTGTGGTCGCTGCTGTCGATGGCAGCGCTGCTCACCACGGGTTGTGGCCTGGGCTTGAGCCGTCCAGCGCCGGTGAAGCATTACTACATGCTCGAAGTCTCGACCGAACAGAGCGTGCAGGCGCCGCTGTTCACGGTGCCGCTTAAAGTCGTCGGATTCGAAGTCGCACCGCCGTTCGAGGATCGTGCTTTCGTGATTCGTCTCGAAGAGCAGCGCTACGAATACGATTTCTACAACGAGTTCTTCGTGAGCCCGCGCGCGATGGTGACCTCGCGCGTTTCCGAATGGCTGGCCACACGCGGGGTGTTCAGCGCGGTGCTCCCGGCGTCCAGCACGTTGGATGCGCCGTATGCGCTGGAAGGTTTGGTGACTGCGATGTACGGCGATTTCCGCAAGGGCGCGAGTGCCGTGTTCACCATGCAGGCGTTCGTTACGCAAACGCATACCCCGGAGCGGCGCGTGTTGCTGGAGCGCAGCTACAGTCACGAGGTGTTCATCGCCGATCGCAGCGCCGACAGTTTGTCGAAAGGCTTGAGTCAAGCGTTTCAGGACTGCCTGCTCGATCTCGAGCGCGATTTGAGAGGCTTGCAGCTGACGCCTTAGCGCGCGTTAGCTCACAGCTCCGGGCGGCGGTGCGCCCATGGTCTGGCTTGCTCGAATGCGCGCGAGGCCTGCAGCACCCGCAAGTCTTGCCCGCGTGCCGCAACGATCTGCAATCCAACCGGCAGCCCAGACGGCGCGAAACCGCATGGGCACGTTGCCGCCGGCAGGCCGGTGAGATTGAACGGATAGCTGAAGCCCGCCCAGCGCAGCCAATCCCAGGGATGCTGCTCCCAGTGCGGCGGGATTAGATACTTCGCGTCGAACGCAGTCACCGAGAGGCTCGGCGTCAACAGCACGTCGTAGCGCTCGAAGAACGCACATACCTTATCGTAGTAGAGCAAGCGCTGACCCTGCGCCGCAGTGTAGTCGGCGGCCGTGTAGGTCATGCCGTGGCGGATTATTGCGACAAGCCCGGGATCCATCTGCTCCGCCCAGCGAGCGAGCAGATGCCCGAGCATGCCCGCGTAGTTGCTTGCGAAATGGCAATGCTCCAACGCAATGGGATCGCCCCACTGCGGACTCACTTGGTCGACAACGCATCCCAATTCCTGAAATACAGCAGCCGCTTTTTCCACGAGCACTGCGACCTCCGCGTCGACTTTCAAGTAGCCCAGATCGGGACTGTACGCAACCCGCAATCCGGCGATACCGTCGCCGAGATGCGCGAGGTAGTCCTCCGGCGCGGATGCGATGCTGGTCATGTCGCGATCGTCGGGACCTGCCATCGCCTGCAGCATGAGCGCGGCGTCGGTGACTGTGCGCGTCAACGGACCCACGTGCGAGATCAAGCCATTGTTCGGCATCGGCCAGTAGGGTATGCGGCCGAACGACGGCTTCAATCCATACACACCGCAGAACGCTGCGGGCATGCGAACCGAACCAGCGCCGTCCGAGCCCTGATGGAGCGCGCCGACGCCGGCGGCTGCGCACACAGCTGCGCCCGCGCTCGATCCGCCGGCATTCATGCCGTGTTTCCAAGGATTGTGCGTGATGCCGGTGACCGGGCTGTCGCCGTTGCCCTTCCACCCTAGCTCGGGAACGGTGGTCTTGCCGATCGATATCGCGCCGGCCGCGCGCAGACGCTCGACATGCAGGTGATCGATATCCGGAATGCGATCGCGGTAAATGTTCGAGCCGCCCATCGTGCGCACCCCTTTGGTGTACGACAGATCTTTTATCGTGGCCGGCACGCCGTGCAAAATCCCAAACGCCTCGCCGCGCATCACCGCGGTTTCGGCTTGCCGCGCCGATTGCAGTGCCTTGTCGTAGGTCGGTGTGCAGATGAAATTGAGCAGCGGATTGAGCGTCTCTGCGCGCGCCAACGTCGCGTTCATGAGCTCGACCGGCGACAGCGTTTTCGCGCGAATCATCT
>JBDTMS010000711.1:0-2994 GCA_039934195.1 Betaproteobacteria bacterium | reverse complement strand
CCTGAAGACGTGCTGCACATGAAGCGCACCGCCGATCGTCTATTCGGCAACGACTTCCTCTGGTCTGTGCTCGGCGCGGGGCGCAATCAAATGTTCATCGCGGCGCAATCCGCAGTCATGGGCGGCAACGTGCGCGTCGGCCTGGAAGACAGCTTGTGGCTGGCTAAAGGCCAGCTCGCAAAAACCAACGCAGAGCAAGTCGCCAAGATTCGCCGCATTCTCGAGGAGCTCGGTTTGGAAGTCGCCACATCGGATGAGGCCCGTCAGATGCTGAAGCTCAAAGGCAAGGACAACGTTAGTTTCTAGGCTTGCATTTGCACCAATGAAAACTTACAAGATCGCAGCGATACCCGGCGACGGCATCGGCAAAGAAGTCATTGCGGCCGGCGTTGAAGCACTGCAAGCTCTGGCGCGTCGCGACGGCGGCTTCGCGCTGGATGTGGAATCGTTTCCGTGGGGCAGCGACTACTACAAGCAATACGGACGCATGATGGCAACCGATGGGCTCGACACGTTGAAGCGTTTCGACGCAATTTACTTCGGCGCCGTCGGTGCGCCCGACATTGCCGACGACATCACTCTGTGGGGACTGCGGCTCGCGATCTGCCAGGGCTTCGATCAATATGCGAACGTGCGCCCGACGCGCGTCCTGCCGGGTATCGAGCCGCCCCTCAAGCTGAAAAACGCGACCGACATCGACTGGGTGATCGTTCGCGAAAACAGCGAAGGCGAATACGCAGGACATGGCGGGCGCGCACATCGGGGCCACCCTGAAGAAGTCGGCACCGAGACTGCAATCTTCACGCGCGTCGGCGTCACTCGCATCTTCCGCTTCGCCTTCGCGTTGGCGCGATCGCGTCCGCGCAAGCTGCTGACGTTGATCACCAAGTCGAACGCGCAGAAACACGGAATGGTGATGTGGGATGAGATTTTCTACGAAGTGGCGAGAGAATTTCAAGATGTCACGACCGACAAGATGCTCGTCGATGCCGCCACCATGCGGATGGTGATCAAGCCGCAGACCTTGGACGTGATGGTAGCCACCAATCTGCACGCCGATATCTTGAGCGACCTCGCGGCTGCGCTGTCAGGCAGTCTGGGCATCGCGCCTACTGCAAATCTGAATCCCGAGCGGAAGTATCCGTCCATGTTCGAGCCGATTCACGGCTCGGCTTTCGACATCGCCGGCAAGGGGGTTGCCAATCCGATCGGTACGTTCTGGTCAGCGGCCATGATGCTGGATCATCTCGGCGAGAAGAAAGCGGCCGCGTTGCTGATCGCGGCGATCGAGCAAGTGACGGCGAAACACGTGTTTACGCCGGACTTAGGCGGGAACGCGAAAACTGCGGATGTGACTGCAGCGCTGTGCTCGGCCATCGCAACCGTCGGCGTGCACGCCTAACGATTTCTCGAACCCAGGCGACTGCGCGGGCTCGGCGGCATGCGCGATAACTTTTAAAGTCACGAGTGCCGACGAGCGCCCGCTGCGCCGGCACTCGGTTGCACCGCCTCGAAATGGTTGTCTGCGATATAGCGCTCCACTTCGCTGCGTTGCTCTGCGGTCATGTGGACGCCGCACTTCGTGCGCCGGTATAAAACATCTTCCGCCGTCTGCGCCCACTCGTAGCGGCACAAGTGTTCGATCTCGACTGCGGTAAGGCATCCACCGAAGTGCTGCCCCACATCGCCTGACTGCAGTAATTGCACGGCGACCCGGCCGTGCCGGCCGACCATCGCGCGGACAATGCTCGGATCAACGTACGGGTAGAGCGTCACCATTTCCTTTTCGAACTGCGCAAAATCGCCGTAAGGAATATCGGCGCCTTGCAATTTCGCGCGCGCAGTCCACGCCGGTGCCGAATTGTTCAGCTCGCGCGACAGCCGGTCCGCTACCCGTTCCGACGAAGCTCGATAGGTCGTGAGCTTGCCGCCGAATATCGAGAGTATCGGTGCACCGTTCGGCGCACGGTCGAGCTCAAGCTGATAGTCTCGGTTGATCTGCGAAGGATTACCGTTGCCATCGTCATACAAGGCGCGTATCCCGGAAAAACTCCACACGATCTCGCTGTCCTGAATCGGCTCGGCGAAATAATGCGAAAAAACGCGTCGCAAATATTGCGTCTCGTCGCCAGAAATGTCTACGAGAGCTGGATTCGCGTCGAACGCGACGTCAGTGGTTCCGATCAGTGCGAATTCGCGCTCGAACGGGATCGCAAACACCACCCGTCCATCGTCGTTCTGCAGAATCAATGCGTGACCGTTCGCCAGCTTGCGCCGAACAACGATGTGGCTACCCTTGACGAGCTTCACGCCGGCACGCGATTGGATGCCGGCTTCATCGCGTAGAAAACGCGCGACCCACGGTCCGGTCGCATTAACCACCGCGCGGGCCGTGAGCGCCGTTTCAGAACGGTCTCGGTTGCGCAAACGCGCCGACCATCCTTGCCCGTGGGGCTGCAATGATTCGCACTGCGTGCGTGTGAGCACGAGCGCACCCCGGTCAGCGGCGTCGCGTGCATTGGCAACGACTAATCGCGCATCGTCGCCCCAGGCGTCGCTGTAAATCAGCCCGCGTCGGTACTGCGGAAGCAAGCCCCAACTGAACCCAGGATCGGTCAAGTCAACCGTGCGGCTGGGGGCTAAACGCGAATTGCCGGCGAAGCGGTCGTACAGCCACAGCCCTAGACGCAGCTGCCAGAGCGGGCGCGACGCCGGCCCGATCGGCAGTAAAAATGTCAGTGGGCGCACCAGATGCGGTGCTGCGTCTAACAGCACTTCGCGCTCGTGCAGGGCTTCGCGCACCAGCCGCAGGTGTCCCTGCTCTAGATAGCGCAATCCGCCGTGAATGAGTTTGCTGCTCGCCATCGAGGTCGACGCGGCCAGATCGTGTTGCTCCACGAGCACCACGCCCAACCCTCTACCGGATAAATCGCGCGCGATGCCCGCTCCGTGAATCCCGCCGCCGACAACCAGCACGTCACACTGCTGGGGGAT